>JASFRP010000058.1:0-10184 GCA_050114895.1 Gemmatimonadota bacterium | reverse complement strand
GGTCCTTCACCACCACGCCCCCGGCCCCGAAGAGGGCCGACACCAACACCAGCGTCACGATCTTCATGCGTCCACCACTCCTGGATTGAACGGGTTGGGCGAACCTCTCCTCTCGTCGCAGGGCCGTTCGGACCTGCCACTCCAGGTGGGAGACGAACTCCGGGTCAGGCTGATGATTCTGGCTCACTGGAGTCCTCCTCCCTCCTGCAGGGTTCGAACGACGGGCTCGAGCTGTGTCCGGAGCTTCTGACGCGCTCTCCTCAACCGTCCCTCCACCGCCCTCTCCGAGAGGCCCTCCTCCTGGGCGATCTCCCGGACCGACCTCCCCTCCATGTGAAACGCCTCCAGGAGGCGGGACTGCTGGGGCCTCAGCCGTGCCAGCCCCCAGGTGAGAAGGGCGGCGTGGTCCGGGGCCGTCCAGTGGTCCCCGTCCTCCGAGATCTCCCCGCCCCAATCCGGAGGCACGGCCTCCAGGGAGAGGGTCCGAACCCGGCGGAAATGGTTGAGGAGGAGGTTCCTGGCCACGGTCTTCAGCCAGGCGAGGGGACTGTTGGGAAGCCCCTGATCCCTCCACGCCTTCACGGCCCGCAACCAGGTCTCCTGGGTGACGTCCTCCGCCAGGGCCCGATCCCCCCCGCAGCGAACGGAGACAAACCGGTAAAGGTCATGGACCGAGTCCCGGTAGGTCTGGAGGAGAGTGTTTTCGTCCATGGGCTCCCGAGGGGCGTCTGGGTCGCTCCGTAACACTATGACACCCGGACACGGGAAAACCCACGCTTCAAGAGCCCTGAGGGATGAATCCGGCCCGCTCCTGTGAGGTACGAGGATTCAGTCCGATGCAAGCGCCCGTACGGGATCGGTGCGGGCTGCCCGGGCGGCGGGGAGCAACGCGGTGAGGAGAGCCACCGTCGCGACCAATCCGACGGTAAGGATGTAGGTCGGAAGGTCCATGGCGGAGACGCCGAACAGCAAACCCTGGAGGAACCGGGCGGCCGCCAGGGCGCCCAGGACTCCCGCCCCGGTGCCGGCGAGGGTGAGGAGCAGCGTGTGCTTGAGCACCCCCCCGACCACGTTGCCGGCCTGGGCCCCCAGCGCGATACGGACGCCGATCTCCCGGCGTTGGCGAGCCACCGAGTAGGTGATGAGCCCGTAGAGGCCGACGATGCTCAGGAGGAGGGCCAGGGTACCGAAGCCTCCTACCAGCGTCATGGCGAACCTGCGAGGGGCGGTATTCGCCCTGAACGCGGCCTCCACGGTGGTGATGGACTGGGGCGGGAGCTCCGGGTCTAGCTCCAGGAGCGCGGACCGGAGGCCTTCGCCGAGCGCCAGCGGGTGGGTCCCGGGAGCCGTTCGGGCCATCACCGTCATCCAGTTGAGCCACGTCCATGTCTTCTGAGCGAAGGGGATGTAGATCGCCGGCTCCTGCGGGGCATCGGGGCTCTCGAGACGCGCGTCTTCCACGACCCCGACGATCTCGCGCCACGGCGTCTCCCCCACTCGGAAGGCGATTCTCCCGCCCACGGCGTCCCCCTGGGGCCAGTGCTTTCGGGCGAGGGACTCGTTGATGATCACCACGGGCGTCCCGTCGGCCAGGTCGTTGGCGTCGAAGGCCCGCCCCCGGACGATTCGCCGGTCGAGGGTTTCGAAATACCCCGGAGTGACGGCGTGCAGGGGCTCGTCGTCCTCGCGGCCGTTGGGATTCGACGGGATGCGTCCCTCGATGGCGAAGCTGAAGGTCATGTGGTCCGGCGAGCCGGGAGGCTGGCTCGTGCCGGCGACGCTCCGGACACCCGGCATGGCCGCCACGCGATGGAGGAGCTGGTCGTAGAAGGAGACTTGCTCGGGGGTCTCGGGATAGCGCTCCATGGGCAGGTCGACGTCCATGAGGACGAGCCCCGACGGATCGAAGCCGAGCTCGGTGCCCTGGAGCGCCTGGAACGAACGCACGAACAGCCCGGCACTGACCAGGAGCACCACGGAGAGGGCCACCTGAATTGTGAGAAGCCCGCTCCGGAGCCGGGTGTGACCCGACACCGAGGCGTCCCGTCCGCTCCTTAGCGCCGACAGGAGGTCGGAGCGGGAGGCCCGGATGGCCGGCACAAGCCCGAAGAGGAGGGCGCACCCCAGGCCCGCCGCAGCGGTGAAGCCGAGCATCCGGAGGTCGATGACGGCCCGGTCCAGGCGGGGAATGCTCCCGGGGGCAACGCTGATGAGGACTCTGAGGAGGAAGGGTGCCAAAGCCAGCGCACCGGCCCCTCCCAGCACCGCCAGAAGCCCGCTTTCAGTGAGGAGCTGCCGGAGGATACGACTCCGCCCCGCGCCCAGAGCCCCCCGCACCGCCATCTCCCGCTCCCGGCTCACGGCCCGGGCCAGGAGCAGATTGGCGAGGTTTCCGCACGCGATGAGAAGGACCACCACCACGCCCCCCAGGAGCACCCAGAAGAGGGCGTCCACGTTCCGGGTGAGGTCGGTATGGAGGGGAACCACCCGGGCGCTCCATCCCGTCATTTCTGCCGGATGTTCCCGGGCGATCTGGGCGGCAACCGACGTCATCTCGGCCTGAGCCGCCTCCACGGTAACGCCGGGGGCGAGCCGTGCCACCACCGAGTAGTTGTGGCTCGTCCTCTCCGTGGGGTCGAACCCGTCGGGCGTGATGGGCAGCCAGAAGTCCACACCGTCCGTAGGAAACTCGAATCCTCCCGGCATCACGCCCACGATGGTGTAGGGGACGTCGTTCACCGTGACCCGCCTGCCCAGGACTTCAGGGTCGCCCCCATACCGCGTCTGCCAGAAGGCGTGGCTGAGCACGGCGACGCCTCCATCCACGGCGTCCCGCTCCGTGAACGTACGCCCCAGGGCCGGGGGCACGTTCAGGGCCCGCATCACCTGCGGTTGGAGGTCCATGGTCACGACCCGCAGGGGATCGCCGTCCCCTGTAAGGGTCTGGGAGTAGCTTCCTCGATGAGCGCCCAGCACCGTGAAGGATCGGGCTCGCTCCTGCCAGTCCGTCACGTTGCCGGAGGACACCACGTTCCGGATGGACCCCTGGGGCGACGTCTCCCACACCCGGACCAGGCGATCCGGGTTCGGGTACGGCAAGGGCGCCAGCAGCACCGCGTACACCAGGCTGAAGATGGCCGTGGTGGCGCCGATACCCAGGGCCAGGGTGAGGACCGCCATGGAGGAGAAGGTTGGACTGCGCAGGAGCGTCCGGATCCCGTAGCGGATGTCCTGGTGTACCTCCGAAAGCAATTCGCGCCGCCGCTCCACTCGCGACTCGACGGCCGAGAGGCCCTCCAGCTCCCGGCGCACCTCCGTGAGATCGCCGAGGCGCGCCCGTGCGGCCGCCCGGGCCTCCTGCTCCCCCATGCCCTTCCGCATGTAGTCCTCCACTCTCATCTCCAGGTGGTGACGCAACTCGTCATCGACGTCCTCCATGGGGTCGCGGCGGATCACGCGGATCCAGCGTCGCCACCCCGGGGGCCGCGGTCCTCCGGCTCCGGATTGCCGGCTCATGCTTCCTCCATGCCTGGATGCTCCGGTGCCACCAGGGCCTTCCCCACCGTCTCCACCATCCTGCGCCACCCTCGGGTCTTCTCGTCGAGCTGGCCGCGCCCCTTCGGTGTGAGCCGGTAGAACCTCGCTCGCCGATTGTTTTCCGAGACCCCCCACTCCGACTCCACCCACCCCTTGGCGGACATCCGATGAAGGGCGGGATAGAGGGATCCCTCCTCCACCCGGAGGGCATCTTCGGTGGCACCCTCGATCCAGCGCGCGACGCCGTATCCATGAGTAGGATTCCAGCTGAGGGCCTTGAGGATCAGCAGCTCGAGGGTGCCCTGGAGCAGTCCCCTATCGTCCTGTAACATCCGGCCTCCACATCTTGGAGATGGTCCAGCTCTCCTCCCACCCGGAGGGGGGAGTATGCTTCCATAGACTCCGAAAGGGAGAGAAAGGTTGGAACCCTGGTCCTGCAGGGGGAGAGATCTCCGCCTCGTCCCGGACCCGGGGGGATGGGGGCCTCAGCGCCGTCTTGATCTGGATGACCGGGGTAACGTACTTTCGAAAGAGGTGGATGTGGATAGGGTGCGCCCGACCGCCCGGGCGCATCTGGACGAAGGAGAAGTGGATCGGGCAGAGCCCGGGAGGATCGAAACCAGGGACCGGATCCGACCCGGAGGGTCCGAACGTTCGCTCGAGCCCACGCACCTCGTCGAGCCCCTGGACGGCCGCCGCCCTCCCCGCCCTGAGCTCCGGCCGAGGACGATGCCTCTTTATTCCTACGCGAACTTCACGATCCGGAGCCCCCTCTGGATGGAGGAGCTCTCCCCGCTCCCCAGGGAGCTCGCCCCCCCCGCGCCCGACGTACGCCTCTCCTTGTTGGGAACCCACCCGGGAGAGCCCCCCGAGGGCGATTGGCTCCACCAACGGCCAGGGGTGGGAGGTGACCCGGATCTCTCCCTGGGCCGCACGGACCGGGGCCTTCTCCTGCGCTTTCACGGCTCCGGCGACTTTCTCGTGGCCCCGGATCTCGGCCTCGTGGAGGCCTGGCCCGCTCCGGAAACCGACGCCGCTACCCTCCGCCATCTCATCCTGGACCAGGTCCTGCCCCGGCTCCTGGCCCACCGGGAGCGCCTGGTGCTCCACTCCGCGGCCGTGATCGTCCATGGCCGGGCAGTGGCCTTCTTCGCCGACACCGGAGGTGGAAAGTCCACCCTTGCGGGGAGTTTCCACGCCGCCGGGTATCCCCTGTTGACGGATGACAGTCTGGTGATCACTGTGGAGGGCGGCGTGCCTCGAGCCCGTCCCACATATCCGGGACTCAGGCTCTCCCCCCCGGCTGCCGCTGCGCTGTTTCCGTCACTGCCCCCGGGGGGCGCCATGGCCCGATACTCCAAGCATATCAATACGGCCCTCGGAGAAGAGGGACCGCAGTGCCCTCTGGAGCTCGCCGCCGTCTACCTCCTCCGCCCCGAGGGTCCCGAGGACGAGAAGAAGGGTGTACAGGCCCGGGCCATGACGGTGCGGGACGCCTGCATGGCCCTGGTCCAGCATTCCTTCCTCCTGGATCCCACCGACGTGGCCCTTGCCTCCGGCCTCCTGGACGTGGCCGCGTCTGTGGTCGCGAAATGTCCGGCTTTCGCACTCTCCTATCCCAGAACCTTCGACACCCTCCCCTGGGTCCGGGCTCGTGTCCTGGGGCACCTGCGGCCGATTGGAGAGTCCCACCGTGACCCTTCCTGACCCCCGGATCCCCCGCGATGTGGGTCTGGAGTGGAGGCTCCTGGCCCTCACGGCCCGGACGGATGCCGTTTCCTCCGTGGAGGAGGCGATCCAGGCGGCGGCGGCCCGGGCCTCGGATTGGCAGCTCTTCGTGGGTTTGGCCTGGAGGCACGGGGTGACGGGGCTCGTTTCCACGACCCTCTCCAGGCTCCCTCAGGCCCAGGTTCCTTCAGCGGTGCGGGGAAGCCTCGCGGATGCGCACCGCGCCGTGGCGCGGGCGAACCTCCGCCTGACCTGGGATCTCCACCGGGTCCTGGGGATCCTGGCGGAGGAGGAGATCCCGGTCCTTCCGCTGAAGGGGCCCGTTCTGGCCTCCCGGGCGTACGGCGACGTCTCCCTCAGGTCCTTTGTCGACCTGGATCTCCTGGTGAGGGAGGAGGACATGAACCCCGCGATCCGGGCGCTCCAGGCCGCGGGACTGACGCCCGAACCCACCCACGCCAAGATCCCGGAAGAGCTCCTTCGTCGGTGGGGGAGCGCCGTGCCCTTCATCACCCACGACGGCTCTCCCGTGGAGCTTCACTGGCGCTTCTCCAGCGCCTTCTGGCAGTCCCGCCTGGAGCCCCGGGATCTCTTCGCCCGGGCCGCCCCTCGGGACTGGATGGGGAGGCCGGTGCTCTGGCTCACGCCGGAGGATCAGCTGCTCTTCCTCTGCACCCACGCTTCCCGCCACGGATGGAGTCGCCTCATATGGATCTGCGACGTGGCGGAGACCCTTCGATCCGAGGACGTGGACTGGGGGGTCCTCCTCCCCAGGGCCGCCGGGGTGGGCGCCCTCCGGATCCTCCACCTGGGTGTGCGGTTGGCAAGGAGCCTCCTGGGGGCCCCGGTGGAGCCCCATGTCATGGGCCGGTTCCCGGTGGATCCCCTGGTGGCGAGGCTGGAAAAGCAGGTGCTCCGGGTATCGACTGGGGAAGAGGTTTCGGCTCTCTCGGAGTTCCTCGTGCACGTCCGGTCCCGGGACCGGCTGGAAGACCAGTGGGCCTTCTTCTTCGGTTCCGTCCTCACGCCCTCCACCGAGGACCTGGTGAGCGGATTCGGACGGATGCCGGCGTCAGCCTACCCCCTCTGGCGGGTCCTCCGCCTCGCCCGTAAGTACCTCCGGGAGCGACGGGGACCCCTGGGCTGGCGTTGGGAGCGACGCCCGCTCGGGGCCATGATGCCGGACGGAGGGTCCGCCGGCCGCCTGAGGGGGGAAGAGTCATGAGATGGGGCTTCCGCAGGAAGAAGTCTTCCGGGGCACCTACCTTCCCGTCCCTCGCCTTCGCCGGGGTCCTCCTCAGGAACTTCCCCGGGCGTTTCCTCCTGGCCCTCCTGCTCCTCATCGTCCAGGGTCTCACGGAGGGGATCGGCCTCCTCCTCCTGGTCCCCCTCCTGGCCCTGGTGGGGCTTCCGGTGGAGACCGGGGCACCGGCGGCTGTAGAGGACACCGTCCGTTCGGTATTCGGGGCCGTGCGGCTCCCCCTGAATCTCGAATGGGTGCTCCTGGGCTTCCTCCTGGTGATCGGTGTTCGGTCCCTCCTTCGGTGGTGGACCACCGTAACGACCTACACACTGGAGCAGAACCTGGCCCTTCGGCATCAGCAGGCTCTCTACGAGGCGATCTTCTGCGCCGGGTGGATCACCCTGGTCCGTGAGCGGATTCCGGAGCTCACCCACGCCCTCACCGTGGACGTGGAAAGGGTAGCGGAGGCAGCCGGTCACCTCATGCGGCTCCTCACCCTGGGGATCGTCACGGCCGCCTTCGTCGCGGTGGCCGTGTTCCTGGCTCCCGGGATGACGCTCCTGGCTGCCTTCCTGGGTCTTCTCCTCCTGAGCCTGGGTGGCGGGTGGAACCGCCGGGTGAGGGAATCCGGGGAGGAGCTGACCCGGGCCGGTCAGGAGGTGAACGCGTCGGTGCAGGATTTCCTGGGGACGCTGAAGACCGCCAAGAGCTACGGCGCGGAGGAGCGAAGTGTGGAGGAGTTCCGCCGCCGGAGCGAGCGGTTCGTCCTGGTCATGCTTACCGCCACCTGGACCTATGCGTCGGCCCAGGGGTGGCTCACCTTCTTCTCCGCCTTTCTCCTCTGTGGGCTGGTGTACGTCTCCATCCAGCTCCTGGGGGTTCCCCTGGCCACTCTCCTCATCCTGGTCTTCATCTTCTCGCGGGTAGTCCCCCGGACCCTCTCCTTCCAATCCACCTACCACTACTTCCTGAACGCGCTTCCGGGATACGAGAATGTGGTGAGGTTGACGGATCGGTGCGATGAGGCCGCGGAGATTCGGTTGGGGGGTGAAGGAGGGGTCCGGCGGGACATGCCCAGGCTGGAGCGGGGGGTGCGCCTGGAGGAGGTGACCTTCCGCTACGATCCGGAGGCGGAGGAGGCGGTGGTCCGGGACATCTCCCTTTCCATCCCGGCCAAGCGGACCACGGCCCTCATCGGGCGCTCCGGGGCGGGGAAGACCACCGTCGCGGACCTGGTGCTGGGCCTCATCAGACCCCAGGACGGGCAGGTGATGGTGGACGACCGGCCTCTGGAGCTCTTTCTCCTCCCCGGCTGGCGCCGTCAGATCGGGTACGTATCCCAGGACGGGGCTCTCCTGCCGGACACCGTGCGGGCCAACCTCCTCTGGGCCAGCCCCCGCGCCCAGGAGGATGACCTGTGGGAGGCCCTTCACATGGCTGCCGCGGACGATTTCGTCCGGCGCCTCCCCAAAGGGCTCGACACGGTCGTGGGGGAGCGAGGGTCCCTCCTCTCGGGTGGGGAGCGCCAGAGACTGTCCCTGGCCGTGGCCCTGGTGAGAAAGCCGTCCCTCCTGGTCCTGGACGAGGCCACCAGCTCCCTGGACCCCGAGAACGAACGCCGGATCCTGGAGGCTCTGAGGGGCATCCAGGGGGAGACCACAGTCCTCATCATTTCCCACCGTCCCTCCGCCGTCAGAGACGCGGAGACGATCCACGTCCTGGAGGACGGGAAGATCATGGCCTCGGGGAACTGGGCGGCGCTGAATGCTCTCTTCAGGAGGGGGGGCTCCTGAGGGAGGGAGGGCAGGCCGGGGAGATCAGGAGCTTCCCCCTCACCCACCCGGCGGGCGCTCGGCGGACGGTGCCCTCGCAACTTTCCCCCGGGCCCGCCACACCGCCGCCCCCGCCAGCAGGAAGAGGATCCAGTCCACGGGCTCCCGGTACCGGGGCATGTACGCCACTGCGTAGTGGATCAGAGGGAAGGTGAGAAGGGGGATCAGGATCGCCCAGCGTTGCGGAATGGTGAGGGAAGGAAAGGCGACCCACGCTCCTACGCCGGCCAGGAGGGTGAGCCCGAAGAGCCGGTAGGAGAGGCCGAAGATCGCGGGGGGGATGGGGGGGAGGTGGGCGGTGGGACCCGTGGGGAGCATATACGGGTCGCCGAAGGTCCCATGCTCCCCCAGCGACACCGCGATGGCGCCCAGCTCCCGATCCCGCTTCGGCGCTCCCGTTCATCGATCTGAAAGCTCCGGATTCGAGTGGGGCTGCCCGAAAACCCTAGATCCGTTGGATAAGCTCCTGGAAGCGTGGGTCCTCCCGTAGCGGCTCCAGGTCCGGGTCCTTCTCGAACCACTCCAGGTTGCCGAATCCCTTCTCCAACGCCACCTCGAGACAGCGAATGGCCTTGTCGGGGATTCCCTCCAGGGAGTAGAGGCAGGCCACATTGTAGAAGATGCCGGCGTCCTCGGGATCGATCTCCAGCGCCCGCTCGCCCCAGTGGAGCCCCTCCTCGGGGCGGCCTAGGCGGCATAGCGCCACGGCCCGCATCGTCGCCGCCCGAGGATCGTCGGGGTTCAGCTCCATGTGCTTCTCCGCGACGCGAAGAGCCTCCTCCAGGTGTGGCATGGCCTCTTCCGTCCGACCCAGCGCCTCCAGGGACTGTGCGGCGAAGAAGGCCGCCTGGTAGTCTTCCCGGATCAAGGCAGCCGCCTGGAACTCGGCCGCCGCCTCCTCGAGCCGGCCTTCCTGAAAACACGCTCGGCCGTGGTAATAGCGAGCCTGATAGAGGTCGGGGTCCAGTCTCAGCGCTTCCTGAAAGGCCTGTTCCGCTTCCTCCGGGCGATGCATGAGGAAGAGCGTGAGCCCCCGGGCCGCGTGGGCTTCGGCAAGCTCGGGAGCGAGCCTCAGGGCCTCAGCGCTGGTCTCGTCGGCATCCTCGAGCTCCTCCTCCAGGGTGGGGTAGAACATGTGTATCAGGGCCCCCGCTTCTGCGGCACCGGCCCATGCCGGAGCGTAGGCGGGATCGACCTGGATGGCCCGGGCGAACATCTCTCTGGCATACCTCAGGCTCTTGGCCCGGGATTGGAGGAGGAACTGCTGGCCTCGGAGGTAATATTCGTAGGCCCGGATGTCGGAAGGTTGGATTCGCGGGCGACGCTGCCAGGCCTGGCTCTTCAGAATCGCGTGGAGAGCCCGGGCCACCTGCTCGGCGATTTCGTCCTCTATGGCGAAGACGTCCTCCATCTCCCGGTCGAACCGTTCCGACCAGAGGTGGTATCCGTCGGCCACACTCACCAGCTGCGTGGTGACCCGGATCCTGTCGCCCGATCGCTGGACGCTTCCTTCCAGGACAGAGCCCACATTCAGCTCCCCACCGATGGTTCGGATGTCTTTGGAGCTTCCCTTGTAGGTGAAGGCGGAGGTTCTCGATGCCACCTGGAGATCGGGCACCTTCGCCAGGGCGTTGATGACCTCCTCGCTGAGGCCGTCCCCAAGGTACTCGTCCTCCGCTCTCCCGCTCAGGTTGACGAAGGGGAGCACCGCCACGGAACGGTGCCGCGGTGGTCCCGCGGGCCCTGGATTGAGGGGCGAGGACGGCTTGCCCCATCTCCATGCGAGGATCACGGCCACGGGAAGGAGCACGGCCCAGGTCACCACCAGTGCCGTCTCCAGGGAC
>JASFRP010000057.1:0-10221 GCA_050114895.1 Gemmatimonadota bacterium | reverse complement strand
ATCCGACCCACGTTATAGCTGGTCGTGGGTCCCGTGCGGGTCAGGGGGTCCGCGACGGAGGTGAAAGCCTCGATGGCTCTGCCCAGGGCATGGATCGGGTTTCCCAGACCGAAAGCACCCCAGGAATGGCCTCCGGATCCTCGGATGGTCACCCGGTAGCGCACCGAACCCAGGCCCATACTAACGATGCCCGCCATGCCTCCGCCGTCCACCTCGATGAAGGAGTCGACCCGGTGGCCGCCTTCCCGGAAGAAATGCTTGACCCCGCGGAGGTCCCCGAGTCCCTCCTCCCCCACACTCCCGAGGAAGATCAAGTCGGCTTCGGTATCCACGCCGGTCCGCTCCAGGGCCCTGAGCACCGTGAGAACCAGGATCAGTCCCCGGGTATCGTCTCCGATCCCCGGGGCGAAGAGGGTGTCCCCCCGGGTTCGGACCCGTACGTCCGTTCCTTCGGGGAACACGGTGTCCAGGTGGGCGCCCATGACCACGGTCCTCTCTCCCACTGTCCCCTCCCGGAAGGCAAGCACGTTGCCCACCTCGTCGATCCTCACGGAATCGGCCCCGGCGGAAGCAAGGAGATCGAGGAACGCGGCAGCCCTCTCCGCTTCCATGAACGGGGGAGCGGGAATCTCCGTGAGATGAATGAGGTCCCGGGTGGTCGTAGGCTCCAGCGTCTCGATGACGGCCAGCGCCCCTCGAATCCTCGGATCCGCCAGGAGCGCGGTGACCTGGGAATCGAAGCCGGATTCCTGGGCTCCGACACGATGGCCCGCCGAGAGAAGAGAAAGGGTCAAGAGGAAGACGCGACGGCGATTCCGGAGCATGGGGGGGTCCTCCAGATGGCATGACAGAATGGCGGATGAGAGGGTATCGCCCCGAGGAGAAAAAGACAACGGTGCCGAGGCATCTCCCCGTCTTGCGCGTCGTAGATCTTGGGGCGATGGTTTATGGCGTCCGGATCCAAAAGGGAGCGGATCCTGAAGGGTGAGTCCACGGACGAGACTGAGCTTCAGGAGGGGGTGTGGAGGCTGGTCAGGTACCCAAAGGTGGGCCGGGTCTCCTCTCGGTTCCATACCGGCTCGTCGAGAAGATCGGGGCCATTGCCCGGAATATCGGCGAGCACGCCGGGCAGTTGGGAATCCTCTTCTGGGCGGCGAGCGTCAGTCTGATTCGGCTGAAAGTCTCCCGCCGAGATATCCTCACTCAGATCTACGTGATGGGGGTCCAGAGCGTCCCCATCGTGGTGATCACGGCGATCCTCGCCGGAATCGTCACGAGTCAACAGGGCGGGTACCAGTTCACCGGCTCGATTCCCCTCTACGTCATGGGGAGCATCGTCGTCGAGAGCGTGGTCCTGGAGTTGGGCCCGGTCCTCACCGCCATCGTCCTGGTGGGTCGCGTAGGCGCTCGCATCACGGCGGAGCTCGGCACCATGGTGGTCTCGGAGCAGATCGACGCGTTCCACTCCCTGGGCCGGGACCCCGTCACGATCCTCGTAGCCCCGAGGCTCCTGGCGGGTGTGATCGTCGTCCCCATCCTCACTGCCATTGCCATCATCGTCGGAATCTTCGCAGGCCTGTATTCGGCTCACCTGACCCTGGGCCTGGGCAACGACGCCTTCTGGTATGGCGCGAGACTCTTCTGGCACAGCTGGGATATGCTGTACTCCCTGAACAAGGCCCTGGTGTTCGGTTTCGCCATTCCCCTCATCTCCGCCCACATGGGTTTCCGGACCACGGGAGGAGCCTCGGGGGTGGGTCGGACCACCACGGCGTCGGTCATGTTCATGACTCTTACGGTTCTGATCCTGGACGCTCTGTTCCCACCCATCTTCCTCAACTAGGACCGAACGGGTGCTCTTTTCCGTCATACATCGCCTGACCCGGAAGCCCGCGCCCCGTGGGAGGTCCGAGTGATCCGGTACCGAAACATCTACAAGGCCTTTGATGAGCCGGTGTTATCGGGAGTGGACCTCGGCGTGAACGAGGGAGAGATGTTCGGGCTCTTCGGCCCCTCGGGGACGGGGAAGAGCGTCCTCCTGAAGACCACCATCGGTCTGATCATACCGGACCGGGGAGACGTTCTCCTGGATGGGGAGTCCGTCTTTCACGGGAGCTCCGACGTCCTGGAGCGGGTTCGCCGGAAAGTAGGATATGTCTTTCAGAATGCGGCGCTCTTCGACTCTCTGAACGTCCTGGATAACGTTCGGATAGGGATTCCCGAAGGAGATCTGGCTCGCATGACGTTTCGGGATATCCTGAAACGGGTCTGGGAGGCGCTGGAGATCGTCAATCTTGAACCCAGGATGGTTCTGGAGAAGATTCCCGCTGAGCTCTCCGGAGGCATGAAGAAGAGGGTGGGAATCGCCCGGGCCATCGTGGGCCGTCCCCAGATCCTTCTCTGGGACGAGCCCACCACGGGTCTGGACCCCGTGAATGCGGCGGCCGTGGAGCGACTGATCTCCCGCCTCTCCCGGGAGTTGGAAGTCACGTCCATGATCGTCACTCATGACATCGAGGGGGGACTCCTGATGTGCAACCGAGTCGCGATGCTATCGGTTGGGAAGCTGCGTTTCTGCGGCACGCCGGAGGAGTTCCGACGCAGCGATGACCCCTTCGTTCGAGCCTTCGCCGACAGAGAGGGCGCTGAAGCCGCCCTGGACAACCAACTGAACGTGGTATGACGAACAACGCATCTATGCCTCGACGGGAGGTCACTCCTCCCACGAACGAGGAGATCGACAACGCCATTCCCAGAGGTCTGGTCCGACGGGATTTTCAGGTGGGGATCTTCGTCATCCTGGGTATGGTCTCGGTTCTCGTGGCGCTCTTTCTCCTGACGGACCCCAGCACGTTCAGGGGACGCTACAAGGTCTCCACGACGGTTCAGGACGCCGGAGGGATCCGCAAAGGGGACCCGGTCCAGATGAAGGGCGTGAACATCGGCAGGGTGCAGGAGTTCTCCCTGACCCCCGAAGGAGTTCACATCACCCTGGAGCTGGAAGGAACCTGGCGCGTGCCCGTCGATTCTCGCACCCGCCTCGTCTCCTCAGGAATCCTCGGTGGGAAGACGGTGGAGATTGTCCCGGGAGACGCCACGGAAACGCTCCGTCCAGGTGGGAGCCTCCCGGGAGAGAATCAACCGGGGCTTCTGGATTTCCCCCCAGAGCTGGGCCAGGCCGCCCAGAATGTCCTGAACCGCATCGAGACCCTCCTCGATGCTCCCACCGTGGACGCGGTCCAGTCCAGCGCCGTGGAGCTTCGGGAGCTGCTCGACCAGCTTTCCACGCTTGCCGCCTCTCAAGGTGAGGAGGTTGCCCGTCTCACCGCCAGCCTGAACCGGTCTGCCGAAGGTCTGGAGACGGTGGCCGGCTCCGGCGAGGGCTGGGCGAGGGCGGTGGCCCGGGCGGATTCCGCTCTGGCGGTGGCCAACGAGACCAGCCGGAGCCTCCAGCGCGCGTCTTCCTCCCTGGAGGTGATCCTGGCGAGGATCGAGGCGGGTGAAGGTACCCTTGGGCAGCTCTCCACGGATTCGACCCTCTACGAGACGCTGACCCAGGCCGCCGAAGGCGTGCGGGCGCTGGTGGTGGACATCAGGGAGCACCCCGGGCGATACGTGAAGATCGAGATCTTCTAGTAGGGAAGGGTCCGATCCCCGGCGTCCTTTCCGGGAGTGGGCATCCCGGGGCGTGACCGTCCCGGGTTCCAGGCAGCGAGAGGGGCTCGTCCGGCGGACGAGCCCCTCTCTACTCCTCAGCGGGAGCCCGTCGGGCTCCCTCCCGGACCCTCCGTCACCACCCGGGCGCTAGCTGGAAGCCCCAGTGGGCGCCCTTGTCCGGCCTCTGCCAGGGATATGCGTAGTATGCCTCGAAGATGAGCATTCCCAGGATGTTGAAGCGGGCCGATACGCCGGTGCTCCAGAGGGGCACGCGTTTGGTGCTGGACCGGGAGAACCCCCAGTCCTGCACCGGATTCTGGTCGTCCCAGGCCACGCCGACGTCGGTAAAGACCGCCAGTTCAACGGGAACGTACGGGAGGTTGATGAGGCCGAATTGATCGGTGCCGATGAAAGGAATCCTGAGCTCCACGTTTCCGACAGCCAGGCGTTGTCCGAACATCCTGTCGAAGACGGGGCAGCTTCCGTCCGTCGTCTCTCCGCACTCCCTGACGTTGAAGCTCTCGTAGGCGTAGCCCCGGATAAGCGTTTCATAGCCCAGGAAGAGAGGTGTTATGCCGTTGTTGTTGTCAACGAGGGCCTGGCTGTAGTTGTACCGACCGTAGTGCAGAGCCCGAAACGCCAGCGTCAGGTTCAGGTTCGGGTTGAAGTACCGACGATAGTCAGCCGTGATCGTCTGGAAGTTCAGAGTGCCGAAGGTGGATCCCACCTCGAACCGATACCGCCCGCCCCGCACCGGGGAGGTGAAGGCGGAAAAGGAGTAGTCTCCCACCAGGGCCACGGAAGCCTGGAAGAGGTTCATGGGATCAGGCTCCAGTTCGTCCAACTGCACCCGTCGTTGGTGAACGACCCTGCCCAGGGAATCGAAGATGTACTGGTCTTGCTCCACGTCATAGGAATAGCGCGTAAAGCCCAGGCTGCCCTCCACCCGCCGGGTCATGGAGAAGGGGTAGGCCAGCAGCCCCGTGGCCGAATCCAGGAAGATGCGATACCGAGTGGTGTTCTGACTGATCCAGGTTTGGCCCTGCCAGTCCACTTGTCCGTACCCCCAGTACAGGTACTGATACGGAATACGCCCAACGGCATAGCCCCAGTTCCAGCGATTCTTCTGGTTCAGGTAGAAGACCTGTGCTCCGATGTCCTTCACGGTTCCCTGGGCCGAGATGGCCGCTCCCAGGAAACGGTCTCCGAGCATGTCGGAAAAGTAGGCGGACACTCCGCCCCCGATGTAGGTCCCGAAGTTATCGGCCGCTACACCCACCGAGGGTTGGCCGATGTAGTCGAGCTGCAGGCTGGGGTTGTAATCCTCGGAATCCGCCACGCGGTAGGTGCCGGGGCTTTCCAGACCGGTTTCGGGGTCTCCCAGGTAGCTCGCCACCCGGCTGGGGACTCTGGGCGCTATGGGAGACAGCTTCCGTCCCGGCCCGGGCTCCGTCACGGCGACCCGCTCAGCCCGTTCGGCGATCTCGTCGGCCGTGAGCTTGAAGACGTGAAACTCGAATTCGTCGAAGACGGAGAAAGCCATGTCACCCGAGGTCTGGGCTACGGTCATGGCGGGCGACGTCCATGTGATCCCGCTCACCGCCGTGGCCACCCTGGTGATTCGGTCCAGCCCACCCGTCTCCAGCTCCATACGATAGACGTCGCTGAACCCGTCCACGTCGGAGATGAAGTAGAGGTACCGTCCGTCCGGGGAGAACTGCGGATTGATGTGCTTTACCTTCGGTCCGAACAGGTCCAGCCTACGGATCTGGCCCGATTCCATGTCCAGAAGGGCCAGCTGAAACTTGGCGTAGGTGAGGCGCACGAAGTCCGTTTCCGGGGAGCGATCCGAGCTGAAAGCCACGTATCGGCCATCCGGAGAATACACAGGCTGGAAGTCCGCGTTCTTGTCGTCCGTGAGCTTCGTATCAACCCCGGAGGAGATGTTGTAGAGATAGATGTCCGTGATCCCACCCACGGATCCCGAAAACACGATGTTCTCACCGTCCGGGGACCATGAAGGTCCCTGAATCGCTCCCATCCCTTCGATGGCGATGGTCTTCTGGATCTCGCCGCCATGGGCATCTGCCAGGACCAACTCGTTGTCCCCGTCGGCAAATACCACATAGGCCAACCGCGTCCCGTCCCAGGACCAGGAGCCGGACGAATCGGTAAATCGAAGAGCGTCGAAGTGGGGATCCGCGTTGGAGCTGGAGAGTTTCTTCGTCTCGCGCCCCGAAGCGGCATCCGACATGTAGAGGTCGAAGGAGAAGAGGTCCTTCTCCGACATGTAGACGAGTCGACTCCCGTCGGGGCTCAAGGCCGGAGCCAGGTTTTGTGTCCCGGATCCGGTGCTGGGAGCCAGGAGGAGCTCACCCACCTCACTGGGGGCCTGGCGCCCCTCCATGAGGGGGAGGTAATCGGCCTTCAGCTTCTCGGCCCAGCCGGCCGAGAGTGTATCGGAGTCGATTCCCAGAACGTCCCGCAAGGCGGGCTCCCACCCCCCTCGCAGGGAGCGGCGGTAGAGATCCACGATGGCATCATCCCCGTAGGTTCCTCCGATGTAGGCCCACATGGCCTCCCCGAACCGGTATGGGAAATACCGCGTCTCTCGGGTCATCTGCTTGATCGTCGGCACGTCGTCTCGCCGAACGGCGTCGCGGAGCCACATGGCGGTCAGGGGATCGTCCCGACCCACCGAGAGGTATTCGGCCATCCCTTCCACGAGCCACCCGGGAAGTCGGCTGAGGGCCTGCATGCCCGCTCCCTGGCGAGATTGCGCGATGTTGTACTGGAAGGCGTGAACCAGCTCGTGGCCCAGTACGTGGTCTGTGTCCTGATAGGACCCGGTCATGGGCATGATGACCCGGTTCTTGATCGACTCCGTTACCCCTCCCGTACCCTCCCCCAAGAATCCAGAAAGGGTGTTCGTCTGCTGGAAATCAGGTGCGTCGGCGTAAAGGACCAGGGGCTTTGGACTGTCGAATTCATGCTGGAAGAGGCGGGCGTAGCGTTCGTACCAGCGCTCCGCCATGCGTGAGACATCCTCCACCACGGCCCCGGTCTCGGGATAGTAGTGAATGTCGAAGTGGGGCGTTTCCAGCACCTCGAACTCGAAGTCGTCGTACTGGACCTTGTTTCGACCGAAGTACTGGGCTTCCACCGGGAGGGCCGAAGCCAGAAGGAGAATCAACCCACCGACGGTACCCCATCGGAACGGGGAATGGGTCCCGGACCCACTCCAAAGAGACAACCGCATGACTCCACCTCTTCTCGCCTGAGGGACTCGACCGCGGGTCCACGAATCTGTCTGACTTGTTGGATTGGCCTGGGGTCGAAGATTCAGCATCAAATACCCGTGTGTCCGTCGTTAGGATCCCCACCCCGCAACCCACCGGAGCGACGACGGGTTCCCGGCGTTCCCCTCCGATTCCATGAGAACCGTGTCGAAGCCAATCCGGAGTCCTCCACCCGTTGACTGCTCCTGGCATCTATACGTTAATGGACTCCGTCCTTTCCACCGGGGAGAGAAGAGTCGCCGGGAGACTGGCCCGGATGCCCTCGTTCCAGACATATTGTCGGCAAGGGTGGGAGGCTGGCCCGCTCAGATGTCGAGGGAGGAGGTGTCCCGATGAGCCGCACGATCCTGGTTGCCACCGATGGAACCCCGGCAGCCCTCGGAGCTCTACGCCTGGCCCGGTCCATGGAGGAAGGGGGGGAGGTTCGGATCGAGGTACTTGGCGTGGTGGAACCGGTCCCCGTCTTCGACGCCGGTTTTCTGGTGGCGCTCCCCGAAATGGAGCTCTACGAGTCCAGGCAGGACGCACTTCGGCACGAGATCGAGAACCAGGTGGAGGAGATCACCGGTTCCCGTACTCGTTGGCCGACGAGAGTGGAAGCGGGGCTCCCCGGGCCCCGGATTGTCAAGTGGGCCGAGGACCGGAAAGCGGACACCATCTTTCTGGGGCTTGGTCGGCACAGGCCGGTGGATCGGGTCTTCGGAACCGAAACCGCCCTCCAAGTCATCCGGGTTTCCCACTTGCCTGTATTGGCCGTTCCGGAGGACGCCGGGAGTCTACCCCGGTCGGCGGTGCTGGGGGTCGACTTCAGCCATTTCAGCCAGCAGGCCATTTCCGCGGCCCTGGACCTGATGAAGCCACCGTGGGAGGCGCATCTGGTTCACGTGATGTCGGGTATGGAATTCCTGCCCACGATGTCGCAGGCATGGCGGGCCGACTACGAAGAGGAGCTGAGCGAGCGGCTCGAGGTCCTGGTTTCTGATCTGGATGTGCCCCGCGGCTGTGCCGTGCACGTTCATCTTCTGGAAGGGGAGCCGGCCCATGAGTTGCTGAGGTTTGCCGAGGACAAGGAGGCGGACCTCCTCGTGGCGGGGAGCCACGGACACTCGTTCGTGGGCCGCCTCCTGATGGGAAGCGTCTCGACGCGTCTGATCCGCGGTGCCCACGTGCCGGTCCTGGTCACACCACCCGAGGACCAAACCAAGGAGGTCTTCGCCGGCGAGGAGATCGAATCGGGGACCCACCCCTGGGTTCAGGAGATGAAGGAGTTCTCGAGAGCCAACCTGGGTCGCCGAACTACCCTGGAGCTGAATGACCCGGAGCTCGGCGCACAGGAATGTGGGAAGAATTTCCCTCTCTGGGGCGTCGACTACGACCCCAAACGAGACCGGCTGAACATCATGCTGGGACGTTCCGGGACCATCGACGGCCATCTGACTCATTCCATCTCCGCCCCCCAGGATGTCCGGGTGGAACCCGATGCAGAGGGAAACGCGCAGGCCCTGCAAGTTCGCCTGCGGCAGGGCCAGATCGTGTTGAAGATCCATCGGGACTGAGGCTCTCGGGTCCAAGGCACGCTTTACACTCCGGCCAACCTGGTCTACGTTCTCGCCTTCGGCCGGGAACCCGGCGGTTTGACTGACATCGAGACCTCTTCCTTGTGTTCCTGACACGGTGAACCGTCTTTCAAAGCCCCGAGCCCGGGACATCCTGAACCGAGCCTCCGGTGTGCGGATCCTGGTGGTGGGGGACCTCATGCTGGACCGGTATATCATCGGCTCGGTAGACCGCATCTCTCCCGAGGCACCGGTTCCGGTGGTTCGAGTCGAGGGGGAGTCCCTGGCCGTCGGTGGAGCCGGGAATGTCGCTGCGAACATCGTCGCACTGGGGTCGTCGTGTGAGGTCGTCGGCTGCGTGGGCGATGACCCCGAGGGTGGACTGCTCCTGAGCCGCCTTCGGGAGATGGGAGTCGGGACGGACGGAATCGTTACCGTTCCGGGACGCCCCACCACGGTCAAGACCCGAATCATGGCTCGGCACCAGCATGTGACTCGGGTGGACAGGGAGGATTCCTCTGACATCCCGGCGGACTGGGTGGAGGCCCTCCTCGCCCAGGTGAGGGAAAAGGCCGCGGAAGCTCATGGGATGGCTCTGGAGGACTACAACAAGGGGGTCCTGGTCCGGCCGGTCATCCAGGGGGCTGTCGAGATGGGTCTCTCGGGGGGTCTCCCGGTGGTGGTCGATCCAAAGCGCCTCCGGTTTTTCGAATACCGCGGCGCAACGGTCTTCAAACCCAATGCGAGAGAGTTGGAGGATGCTGTGGGTGACCGTATCCGGGCGGAGGACCCGGAATGGATGGAATCCGTGCGGGTCCGGCTGGAGGTCGAGAACCTCCTTCTGACCCTCGGCGAGCGGGGAATGGCGCTGCAGAGCGCCACCGAGGGGTATCTTCGGGTCCCGACAGTGGCCAGGGATGTCTATGACGTGTCCGGCGCGGGTGACACGGTGACAGCGGTGATGTCTGTGGGGCTGGCCGTCGGGGCTTCGTCCCTGGAAGCTGCGGTACTGGCGAACCACGCTGCCGCGGTGGAGGTTGGCAAGGCCGGAGTGGCGACCGTCTCTCCCGGCGAGATTCTTCGACAACAGAAAGCCTTTTCCCATGAGGACGACCGATGAGTGACATCTCCTTCATCGAGACCGATCAGGCCCCCGGGGCCATCGGGCCCTACTCCCAGGCGGTGGCAGTGGACGGGTGGATCTTCTGTTCCGGGCAGATTCCCATCGATCCCGCCACGGGTGACCTGGTGGGCGGAGACATTGCGGCCCAGACCGACCAGGTACTGAAGAACGTTGCGGCGGTTCTGGCCGCCGCCGGAGGCGGCCTCTCCAACGTGGTGAAGACGACGGTATTCCTGGCAGATATGGGGGATTTCGCCGCGATGAATGAGGTCTATGCGCGGCATTTCGGAGACCACCGCCCCGCCCGGGCGGCGGTGGCCGTGCGCACGCTGCCAAAAGAGGTGAGCGTCGAGATCGAGGCGATTGCCCGCCTCGCCTGACACTCGAACCCGAGATTCCAACGAAGGGGGGGGCGAAGGGGCTCCCCCGCTCTCGTTTCCGTCCTCTCCGAACCGGGGGAACAGGACATGTTTGACTGTCTGACGAATCGAATGAGACGACGTGTGGTTCGCACCGCAGCGGGTATCGGGCCCGTCCTTCTCCTTCCGCTGGCTCTGGCTGCTCAGGTCAATGCACCGGACGACTT
>JASFRP010000056.1:0-10224 GCA_050114895.1 Gemmatimonadota bacterium | reverse complement strand
GCCTGGGGCGCCGCTTCCGTCCCATCGTGCCGTGTCTCTGATCCCAGGCAGGAGCTATGAACCATCGATGCCTCGGTAGCTTGCTGTTCCACCGGAGGACCCGTTGCCGTCCTCCCGCCTCATCTCCAATCCCCTAGCCGCACGGGCTGCCGCTTGGCGCCCCAGGTGCCCGGGGAGGATTCCAGGACCCCTGCCAAAGGGGTCCCGCAGCGGGCGCAGGCCCCATCGGCCGTGACGTGCCACTCTGTGAGGGTGTACCAGTCCCTCCCGATGAGCAACGCACCGCACTCGTGGCAATAGGTGCTGCTTCCGGCCCTCTGGTGGACATTGCCGACATAGGCGTACCGGACGCCGTTCGCCAAGGCGATCTCCCGGGCTCTGAGAAGCGTCGCGGAGGGTGTCGGTGGGGAGTCCCGGAGCTTCCAGTCGGGGTGGAAGGCGGTGAAGTGCATGGGGACGGTGGACCCGAGGTTCTCCACCACCCAACCTGTCATCTCCTGAATCTCCGCCTCGGAGTCGTTCCAGCCGGGAATGAGGAGCGTGGTGAGCTCGACCCAGACGTCCGTCTCGTTGCATACGTAGCGGAGGGTGTCCAGGACGGGATCGAGATGGCCGGCGGCCAGTCTCTGGTAGAAGGCCTCCGAGAAGGACTTCAGGTCGATGTTCGCCGCATCCATGTAGCGGTAGAACTCCTCTCGGGGTTCCGGCATGACGTAGCCCGCCGTCACGGCAACACTCCTGATCCCCGACGCCCTGCATGCCTTCGCCACATCCACGGCGTACTCGTGGAAAATGACGGGGTCGTTGTACGTGAAGGCGACGCTCCGGCACCCGAGGCCCTTGGCCGCCATGGCGATGGTCTCGGGAGTGGCCTGGTCCATGAGACGGTCCATCTCCCTGGACTTGGAGATGTCCCAGTTCTGGCAGAACTTGCAGGCCAGGTTGCATCCAGCGGTTCCGAAGGAGAGGATCGGCGTACCGGGGAGGAAGTGGTTGAGGGGTTTCTTCTCGATGGGATCGATGCAGAACCCGGAGGACCGGCCGTAGGTGGTGAGCACGATCCGGCCACCTTCGTTGGCACGAACGAAGCACATGCCTCGCTGTCCGTCCCGGAGGCGGCAAAGCCGGGGGCAGAGATCGCATTGGATTCTCCCGTCGGAGAGAACGTGCCAGAACCGGCCCGGAAAGCCTTCGGTCCCTCTCGATTCGTCCCGACTCACTGCGACTTCCTCCTTCTTATTCCACTACTCGTTCAGCTCCCCGGGGTCCCTCCCCATATGGGTCTCGAACCAGCGGAGGATGTTCCCGGAGACCTCCGTGAGCAGCTTCGGCTCCGTGGGTCCGTGGGGCGTCCGCGGCAGGATCACCATCTCCGTGGGGATCCCGCGACGGGCCAGGGCCCGGTAGAACTCCTGGCCCTGGGTGAACGGCACTCGAAGGTCCTCGGCCCCATGGATCACCTGTGTGGGGGTGGTGACGTTGGCGATGCGGTACATGGCCGAGTGCCGCTCGTACACCTCGTAGTCGTCCCAGAACTCCGCTCCCATGTGGGCCACGAGGTAGTCCTGGATGTCGGTCGTGGTGGTCATGCTCACCAGATTGGGCAGGCCTGCCCCCATGCTGGCGGCCTTGAACCGATGGGTGCGGGTGACGGCGAAGGAGGTCATGTACCCACCGTAGCTCCACCCCATGAGAAGGAGGGAATCCGGGTGGGCGATCCCCATGTCGATGACTGCGTCCACTCCCGCCATGAGGTCGTCCAGGTCACCGAACCCCCAGTCCCGAACATTCGCGTAGCGGAACTCCTTTCCATACCCCGTGCTTCCCCGGGGGTTTGGCCGGAGGACGGCAAAGCCCTCCTGAGCGAAGTATTGGTACATGTAGATCCCAGGCCCGCCGGTGAAGGACTGGGAGTACACTCCCGCGGGCCCACCGTGAACGCTGAGGATCAGAGGCACTCGCTGACCCTCACGGTACCCCACCGGGTAGGTGAGGAGTCCGTCGATCTCATACCGACCATCCTGGGATTCCCACTGGAGGCGCCTCGTCCTCCCCATCTCCGGGCGGGGGACACCTTCGTGCAGATCCGTGAGGAGGCGGGGCTCATAGGGGCCGGTGGTAGAAACGTAGATTTCCCAGGGGGTCTCGGAGTCTTCGAAGGTGAAGGCCGCGTGAGAAGCATCCGCGTCGAAGGAGAAGTTGCCGTGCACACCCTGGCCCCCCGTCACCGGGAACGCCGGAGATCCGTCCACGGGAACCGCCAGGAGTTGCCGGGTGGTTCTGATGGCCTCCTGAACGAAGATTCTTCGTCCGTCTCCGGACCAGGCCAGGATCCCGGGGCTCCGGTCCATGGTCTCCGCGAGCTTCCGGACCTGGCCTCCCTGGAGAGGTATCAGGTACACGTCGTCCAATCCCACCGGCTCGATCTTCTCTCCGGTGGACAGGAAAGCCACCCAGCGACCGTCGGGGGAAACCAGTGGTCTCGACTCCACGCCTTTCCCCTGTACCAGTGGGCGGATCTCCCCTGAAGCGGTGTTTACTACGGAGAGGTCTCCCGAAAGGCTGCCGGTGTTGATGCGCGGATCGGCCTGATGGGCGAAGACGATCTCATCCCCCACCGGGCTCCAGTCGAACCCGGTGACGTGAAAGGCCCCCTCGGTGAGGCGTCTGGATTCCGGGAATTCCGAGGCTGGGAAATCGAAATCCACCCAGTGGAGGTGGGAGTATCGGAAATCCTGGTCCGCGAGGATCACATCCCGCTTTTCCTTCTTGGCGGCTTCCCACTCCTCCGACTCCGGGTCGATGGCAGTGAAGGCGAACCCCCTTCCATCTGGAGCCCATCTGAAAGACCCGACACCTCCCTCGTGATCCGTCACCCGCTTGGCTTCGCCCCCGTCCACGGGCATCACCCAGATCTGGCTCGAGCCCGATCGTCCCGAGGAGAAGGCCAGGAATCGCCCATCCGGCGAGAAGCTGGGAGAAGTGGCCGAGTACTCGCCCCTGGTGAACTGCCGCGCCTCGCCACCGTCCGTCGGGACGATCCAGATGTGACTCAAAAACTCCGATTGGTCCTCCTCCATGATGGGCTCTCGGAGGACATACGCCACCAGAGAGCCATCGGGGGAGAGGGCCGTTCCGGCGACCGCTCGGTATCGCATGCTGAGGGCCGGGGTCCATCCCCCTTCGGTCCCTCCCTCCTCCTGGGCTCGAGCCCCTCCAGCCGACGGGAGGAGGAATGCCAGGAGGAGGATCCAGAGCTCGGCGTAGCGGCGTGAAGCCCGCAGGGACGGGAGGGGGGGCGTCAGGGGCTGGATCATCACTCACTCCGGAGACAGATTCGGGACAGGGTTCGCTGCGTCGAACTTAGGCCCTTTCCTGCGGCGGTCCAACGATCACCCGAACGCCCGTCTCGGCGCCTCAGGCCCCCCCCAGATACCGAGTCCCCCAGAGAGGGAACGGATCCTACTCAACCTCCTCCTGGTCCTTGGCCTCGTTCCTCGCGTCCTTCCGCCTCCTGCCCCGTATCACCTCCTCGACCTCGCCCTGGGCCCGATGGAGAATCTCCGTCATCTTCCCGATGGCTTCCCCGTCGAGCCTCCCGGAGAAGGTGCCTTCGAAGCAGGTCTGGGCCAGGCGGGAGAAGGCGGCGGTGACTCCTCGGGTGTCCTTGCCGAAGAACCCGTTGGCGAAGGCGCCGACCCGGTCGAAGATCTTGTCCACCAGATCCCCGTGCTCTTCGAGGTAGGCTTTGCCCTCTTCAGTCACCTCGTAGATCTTCTTCCCCTCTTCCTCCCGGTACCGGAGAAGGCCCTCATCCTCCAACATCTGCAGGGTCGGGTAGACCGATCCCGGGCTGGGTTTGTACCCACCTCCGAACTCCTCCTCCAACGCCTGCATGACCTCGTACCCGTGCATCGGTTTGTGGGAGATGAGGCGGAGGATCACGAATTTCAGATCGCCTCTCTCCAGGGGTTTCCATCGGAATCGTCGGGGTCCTTTCCTCTCCCGGCCTCCCCAGCCTCCGAACCCGAAATCGCCCCAGAAGTCTCGTTCGAACATGGTCGTCATCCTTAGTTGAAAGGTCCGGGCTCGGCTCGGGGCGGAGGCTGGCACTTCACGCCCCTTTTGCCTCCTCTCCCCGTCGGTTCCCGCAGGCCCTGAGCCGTCCTGAGCCCCGCCGGAACGCCGGGTGACCATCGGTTGATATATCACCCGATAGTACTAACGATATATCGGCCGGTGCCATTGCGCAAGGCCCCTCGCCGGCCGGCACGGGTGGGGGCGGCTCCAGCCGGGGGCTCCTGGAGGAGAATCGAAGCCTCCGCCAGCCCCGGTTCCAACGCTGGTTCCGGCCCTGCTTCCGACCCTGGCCCCAACCCCGGTCCCGATGTTGGCTCCAACCCCGGCCCCGACCCCAGTCCCCATCCTGGCTCCGATCCCGGTTCCAGCCCCGATTCCAACTCCCGGCGCCCTCCCGCCGTCCAATCCAACGGAGTCCGAATCTTCGGATCCTCAGAGATCGTAGGGTCGGGCATCCTCTCAGCATTCGCCAGGAGCACGCTCATGAAGACCGTTATCGCCCTCTCGGGTTTGGCCGGATTCCTTCTCTTCGGCCCACCCCTCTATCACGCGAAGCACGTCAAGCACCGTCATCTCGTTCAGCTGGACCGGGATGTGGTGGCCAAGGTTGCCGTTGAAGCTCAGAGCCGGTGCCGGTTCGAGGCGGAGCGGAGCGTCACCGCCTCGGCAAGCCTCGGCGAGCTACTCCACGTTGTAGCGGGATCCGGCTCCCTCGAGGTGGTGGGAGTGACGGGCCTCGACGAAGTAAGAGCTACAGCACGGGCCTGCGCGTCCCACGAAGAATTCCTCGAGGAGCTCCAGCTCACTTCCAGACGGGAAGGCTCGAACCTCTACGTGGAGACCCAATATCCGGACTGGTCGGGGTGGTCGGGTGGAGGAAACCGCTATGCTCGGCTGGACCTGCGGGTGGAGGTTCCCGAGGGAATGGCGGCGGACATCGTGGATTCCAGCGGGGAGATGACCCTTTCGGATCTGGGAGACGTCGTGGTGGACGACAGCTCCGGCGAGATCGAGGCCTACGGCATTCGGGGCGATATTCGCATCGACGACAGCTCCGGTGAGATCACGCTCCGGGACATAACGGGAGACGTGGAGATCGACGACGGGTCGGGGGAGATCGACCTCTCCACCGTCGGTGGCTCGGTGGTGATCGATGACGGCTCCGGGGAGATCACTGTCGGGGACGTGGAAGGCAGCGTGAGAGTGGTGCGAGACGGATCCGGAAGCATCGAGGTGGACGGCGTGGGCGGAGACTTCGTGGTGGAGCGGGACGGGAGTGGGGGCATCGAGTACCGAAATGTGACGGGTCGGGTGGACGTGCCCAGGAAAGGCCGGTAGAGGCCCTTGTCTCGATAACGCCGGGGCCCCCGGGCTCCACCGGGAGCCCCTGAACCCCGGGAATTCAGGAAAATCACCGCGACCCCTGGCGAAATGGGGGCGGCTCTCTGGAAATTCTACAGGGCTGCCCCCTTTCTCTATCCGGAGCACAAACATGGCGGATCTGACCCTTCGATACCTCTCCCGTGCAGACGTGGAATCGCTGGCCATCCCCATGGAGGCGGTGATCGAGGCCGTGGAGAGCGCCCTGATGGAGAAAGGGGAGGGAACCGCGGAAATGCCGCCGAAGCCCGGTGTACACCCCCGCCCGGACGCATTCATCCACGCGATGCCGGCGTATCTGGCCCGAGCCGAGGCTGCCGGACTCAAGTGGGTCTCCGGGTTCCCCCAGAACCTGGAGGGGGGGCTCCCCTATATCAGTGGGCTCTTCGTGCTGAACGATGTGGAGACAGGGTTCCCCCTCTCCGTGATGGATTGCACCTGGATCACCGGAATGAGGACGGGAGCCGCAAGTGCCGTGGCGGCCAGGTACCTGGCCAGAGCCGACGCCTCCACCGTGGGGATCGTAGCCTGCGGTCTCCAGGGGCGCACGAATCTGGAGGCTCTCTCTTGCCTCTTCCCACTCCAGCGTGTCCACGCCTTCGATATTCGCCCGGCGGCGGCTCGTGCGTTCTCCGACGAGATGAGCCGGAGGCTGGAGGTGGAGGTCGTGCCCGTGGAAACCGTCGAGGAGTCGGTTCGAGGGATGGACCTGATCGTGACCAGCGGTCCTATTCTGAAAGACCCGGTGCCCACCATTCCGGCAGGGTGGATGGAACCAGGGAGCTTCGCATGCCCTCTTGACTTCGACTCCTACTGGACCGGTGAGGCGCTTGGGCAGGTCGACAAGCTGGCAACGGACGACCAGGGCCAACTCTCCTATTATCGGGGGGTTGGGTATTTCAAGAGTACACCGGAACCCTACGCCGACCTGGGAGACATCGTCACCGGGGCAGCACCGGGAAGAGAGTCACCGGAGGAGCGGACCCTCAGTCTGAATCTGGGCCTGGCCATCGAGGATGTGGCGACGGCCCGCCTCATCTACACCAGGGCGATGTCGGAAGGAGTCGGCCGGGATCTTCCCCTCTGACTGTCGATAGCGAAGAGCACGGGGAGGGAATCCGGACGATCCCCACGGCCCCCCGGGGACCCGCCCGAGCGACCTTGCTGTTCCGGCGGGAGGAGAGTATTTTTAGGCAGGCCTAAAACTCCGTCCATCTTCAGCTATGATCGATCCTGTATTTGCTCTCCTGATATTCGGGCTCGCGGTCCTCCTGGTGGCGGCCCTGCTGTGGCCCAACCGCGGCCTGCTGCCCCGGCTCAGACGAGTCTTCGGCGTGACGGAGCGGGTTCGCCTGGAAGACTCACTCAAGCACCTCTACAAATGTGAGTACGCAGGCAGGAGTTGCTCGGTGGATTCGGCGGCCGGGTCCGTGGGGGTGTCCCGGGCCCATGCCCTGGAGCTCCTGGGGAAGCTGGAGGAGATGGAGCTGGCCCGAGCCTCGGGTGAGGGGTTCCACCTGACCGACCGGGGCCGAGAATACGCCCTCCACATCGTCCGGACCCACCGACTCCTGGAGCGCTATCTCGCGGACCGGACCGGAGTCAAGCCCGCGGACTGGCACGGGGAGGCGGAGCGGAGAGAGCATTCGTTCTCTCCCGCTGACACCGACACACTCTCCTCCCGGCTGGGGCACCCCCTCTACGATCCGCACGGAGACCCCATTCCAACCGCGGGAGGGGAGCTTCCCCCGCTCACGGGCCTTCCACTGACGGCACTGCAGCCAGATGAGGTGGCCTCCATCGTCCACCTGGGAGATGAGCCGAGGGAGGTCTTCGAAGCCCTGGCTGAATCGGGTCTGAGCCCCCACATGCTGGTTCGGGTCCTGGAAACGGGTCCGGGAAGGGTTCGGTTCGAGGCCGGGGGGAGGGAGCTGGCGCTCCCGCCTATCGTGGCTCGGGCCATCACGGTGGAACCCCTCCCCGGCGCCGACGTCTTCCAGCAAGCCGAACAGACACTCGCCGATGTCCCGGAAGGTGAAGAGGTGCGGGTCCTGGGGATCCATCCAGCCCTCCAGGGGCCTCAACGCCGACGTCTCCTGGATCTGGGTCTGGTACCCGGGACCGTGGTGGAGCCGGAGTTGGAGGCCGCCGGAGGGGATCCGGTGGCTTTCCGGGTCAGGGGAGCCCTCATCGCCCTGCGGAAGGACCAGGCGCATTGGATTCTGGTGGACCGGGGTGCCGGGCAGGTGACTGAGAGCTGAGCATGCCCGCCACCGCGACACCCCTCAAGGGAAAGCGCCGTCCCCCCTCGGAGGACCTCGTCCAGCTGGGACTCAAACCCGACCGATGGGACATTCTCGTCGCCCTGGCAGGGAACCCGAATACCGGAAAGAGCACCGTCTTCAACGCCCTCACGGGGCTGCGGCAGCACACCGGCAACTGGCCCGGGAAGACCGTCACCCGGGCCGAGGGTGTGTTCGCCTACGAAGGAAAACGGGTGAAGGTCGTGGACCTTCCCGGAACCTACTCTCTGCAGGCCGGGAGCACGGATGAGGAGGTAGCCCGGGACTTCATTCTCTTCGGACGTCCGGACGTGACCGTCGTGGTGGTGGACGCCACCCGGCTGGAACGAAACCTCAACTTGGTCCTGCAGATCCTGGAGATCACCGACCGGGTGGTGGTCTGCCTCAACCTGACGGATGAGGCTCGACGACACGGCCTGCGCATCGATCCCGAGGCCCTGGCTCGGAAGCTGGGGGTGCCCGTGATCCCAACTGTGGCCAGGGAAAAGGAGGGGATTCAGGAGATTCTCCGCGCCGTCCGGCGGATGGCGGAGGGGGAGACGCCCACCGAGCCGTTCCGCATCGAGGCGCTGCCGCCTGATGTGGAGAGCGCCGTGGGGGAGCTGCAGCCGGCCATCGAGGATGCTTTCCCCGGCATCCCCAATGCTCGATGGTTGGCACTCCGGCTCCTGAATGCCGACGAGAGCGTGATTGCTGCCGTGAGGGAAGGGGAGATCGGGGGAGGCGTGATTGGGGGGGGGCGCGGGACCGAGTCCGGTGATGGATCGGTCCAGGCGGGCGGCCCGACCTCCGCCTCCGCCGGGAGGTCCGGTGGGGATCGGAGCGATGGGGCTCCGGGGGGGGAGGCGATTCTGGAGCTGGCCACCTCCCTGCGGTGGACCCTCTCGCCGGAGTTCCACGACCGTCTGATGGAGTCGCTCTACGGGGCCGCACAGGCCATCGCGGAAGGCTCCATGGTGGAGGGGTTCAAGAAGGCCAAATTCAACTTCGATCGAAACCTGGATCGTCTCCTCACCAGCCGGCGCACCGGGCTTCCCATCATGCTGGCGCTCCTCGCCGGAGTCTTCTGGATCACCATCGAGGGAGCCAACATTCCTTCGGCCTTCCTGTCGTCCATCCTGATAGACACGGTCCAACCGCTCCTCAAGGAAGCCGGGGCCGCCCTCTCCTTCCCGTGGTGGCTCAGCGGTTTCCTCTTCGACGGGATGTATCTGGCCACCGCCTGGGTGGTGAGCGTCATGCTCCCTCCCATGGCCATCTTCTTTCCCCTTTTCACCCTGCTGGAGGATTTCGGCTATCTCCCCCGAGTTGCCTTCAACCTGGACTCCCTCTTCCGAAAGGCCGGAGCCCACGGAAAGCAGGCCCTCACCATGTGCATGGGGTTCGGATGTAACGCCGCAGGGGTCGTGGCCACCCGCATCATCGACTCGCCCCGGGAACGCCTCATTGCCATCATCACCAACAACTTCTCCCTCTGTAACGGGCGTTGGCCCACGCAGATCCTCGTGGCGTCCATCTTTCTGGGGGCGTTGGCCCCCGCGGCGTGGGCCGGCATCCTTTCGGCCGCCGCGGTGGTGGGTGTGGCCCTTCTGGGCGTGTTCTTCATGTTCCTCACTTCCTGGCTCCTTTCCAGGAGCTTCCTGAAGGGGGAGGCCACGACCTTCAGCCTGGAGCTGCCCCCCTATCGTCCCCCCCGAATTCTCCAGACCCTCTATACCTCCGTCATCGACCGCACCCTCATCGTGCTCTGGCGGGCGGTGGTGTTCGCCCTTCCTGCCGGAGGGGTGATCTGGCTCGTGGCCAACATCCAGGCGGGACAGCAGAGCCTGGCGGAAGTCCTGGTGGGCTGGCTCAACCCGGTGGGAGTCCTGGTGGGGCTGAACGGCGTCATCCTCCTGGCCTACGTCGTGGCCATTCCGGCGAACGAGATCGTCATCCCGACGGTCCTGATGCTGACGGCGCTGGTGGGGGGAGCCTCAGGCCTCGGCCGGGGGGCCGGGGTCATGTTCGAGCTGGGTCTGTCCGGTACCGGGGAGCTCCTGCGTCTGGGTGGGTGGACCACCCTCACCGCCGTGAACCTCATGCTCTTCAGCCTCCTCCATAATCCCTGCTCCACGACGCTCTATACCATCTACCAGGAGACGAAGAGCTGGCGGTGGACTGCCCTGTCGGCCCTCCTTCCTCTGGCCATGGGGTTCACCGTAACCTTCCTGGTTGCTCAGGTCTGGCGCTTGCTGGCGAGCTAGATCCTCCGAAAGAGGTGCCCGTGGCGGAAGTCGAGAAGGAAGCCAAGCTCATCGTCTCCCGGGAGGACTACCAGCGGCTGAGGGCCCGGAGCCGGATCCTGGAGTGTCGGAACCAGCTGAACGTCTATCTCCATGACCCGGGCCGCGTCCATGAGGAGCTGGGATACTTCCGGGTCCGATACGAATCGGGGCGTCAGCCGGTGGCCACGCTGAAG
>JASFRP010000055.1:0-10274 GCA_050114895.1 Gemmatimonadota bacterium | reverse complement strand
CCTGACGGGGCAGGTCAGGAGGACCCGGGGCCCTGACGCGACAAGTCAGAGTCGCATGCCGAAGAGGAATCCCTCCCGGAAGATGGAGGCACCCTGGGGCCGTGCCTGGAGCGGTTCAGGGGAAACGTGCCCCGGGACGAGAGCACTGGCAGGTTCAGTCCATGGGGAGCCAAGTTGAGACCCTCAAGACCGCAGATGGTCTGGCCCGTGGATGGTCTGGACCGTCAATGTATGGTGACCCGTTGACCGGGGAGGCATTGCCCTGGGCGAGGCCCAGGGCGCGGCTTCCTGTACGCCAGGAGTAGAGAGATGGTGATGAGGGCATTGACCGTATGGCTTCTACTCCTTGTCACGGCCCTCGTACTGGCCGTCTTCCGTGAGGGGGTGCTCACGCCCCGGGTGGGGCCACAGGCCTCCCACCTCCTGGGCACTGCCCTGGCGGTTGCCCTCATGGCCACTGTCATCGGGATTTCTCTTTCCTGGGTCGTGCCCGGCCTGGAGGTTCGGTCCCTGTGGGCTCTCGGGTTCGGGTGGACCGGCCTCACCGTGGCCTTCGAGTTTGTATTCGGCCCCTTTGTGATGGGGCATCCATGGAGCCGGCTCCTCCACGACTACGATCTCCTGGCAGGTCGCGTGTGGGTGCTGGTGCTCCTGACGACGCTCCTGGCTCCAGTCCTGCTGGGGCGCGTGATCCCTCGGGCTTGAGCGAGTCCGGGAGCTGAACGGCAACCGCAAACACAGGGATTCATCCCATGGCTCGAAAGCTCTCCTTCGCCGTGGTCCTTCTCCTGGTCTCCTTCCTTCCGGGAGTCGCCCAGGAACACTACGACGTCATCATTCGGAACGGGATGGTGTTCGACGGCACCGGGAACCCCTGGTTCTCGGCCGATGTGGCCTTTCGGGACGGGAAGATCGCCGCCATCGGTCCCCTCGCGGGTGCCACCGCCACCACAGAGATCGACGCCACGGGCTTGGTCGTGGCCCCCGGGTTCATCGATACCCATACGCATGCGGGGGGTGGGCTCGCCACGTCGGAGCTCAGCCACGCCCGGCCTCTGCTCGCCCAGGGTCAGACCATGATCCTGGCGAACCCCGACGGGCGCAGCCCCCTGGACCTGGCGGAGCAGAGGGAAGCGCTTCTTCGGGACGGCCTGGGGGTGAACGTAGGGCAGATGGTGGGTCATGGGTCTCTTCGAGAGGCGGTGATCGGGATGGAAGACCGCCTGGCGACGGATCAGGATCTCGAGGAGATGAAGAGGCTTCTTCGGGCCGGCCTGGAGGAGGGCGCCTGGGGATTCTCGGCGGGACCGTTCTATGTGCCGGGAAGTTACTCCGACACCCGGGAACACGTCGAGTTGGCGAAGGTTGCGGCAGAGTTCGACGTCCCCTACCAGAGTCACATAAGGGACGAGGCCGACTACACCGTCGGCGTCGTCGCCGCCGTCGAGGAGGTCATTACGGTTGCCCGGGAAGCTGGGATTCCAGGAGTCATCACCCATGCCAAGGTCCTCGGGCCCAACGTCTGGGGCTTTTCCCAGGCCATCGTCCAGCGTGTCGAGCGGGCCCGGGCGGAGGGCGTGGAGCTCTACGCGGATCAGTATCCCTGGGCAGCCTCGGCCACGGGGCTGTCCGCGGCCCTCCTTCCGCGGTGGTCACAGGTTGGCGGGAGCGACTCTCTCCGTGCGCGCCTCGAGGATCCGCCCACCCGGGCTCGGATCCGGGAGGAAATGGTGGATAATCTCGCGAGAAGGGGCGGGGCGGACCGCATCCAGTTCCGGCGATTCCCTCAGGATCCGTCCATCGAAGGTCGTCTCCTCTCCGAGGTCGCTGCGGAGCGGAGGATGGATCCTCTGGACCTCTCCATCGAGCTCCTCATGGTGGGCAGCCCCGCCATCGTCTCCTTCAACATGCACGAGAAGGACATCGAGACCTTCATGGTCCAGCCATGGACCATGACCTCTTCCGACGGGGACCTGGTGCCATGGGGAGAAGGGGTTCCCCATCCCAGGTCCTACGGGTCCTTCCCAAGGAAGATCCGGGAATACGTGGTGGAGAGGGGGGTCATCGACCTGGCGTTTGCCATCCGGAGCATGACCTCGCTTCCGGCCCAGGTCTATCGGATCCCGGATCGGGGGCTCATCCGGGAGGGCATGGCCGCCGATGTCGTCGTCTTCGACCTGGCCCGGACACGGGAGAAGGGGACCTACACGGATCCGCACCAGCTTGCCGAGGGGATGGTGCACGTCTTCGTGAATGGCCAGGCCGCCATTCGGGATGGCGAATTCACTGGGGTGCTGGCGGGGCAAGTGCTGCGAAAAGAGCTCCGGCGGTGAGGGCCTGACCCGTCCCGCTTGCCTGTCGCCCCGAGCCGCACCGTCCCCGGAGCCGCACCGTCGCCCCGGGCCGGACCGTGGATCCGGGCACGGGAGCCGCTCTCCCGCCCCCGGGTCAATGGAGGATGTTTCGGTTCCTCAGCCGGTTGGCCACGACCTGACTCAGGATGCCCGGGACGCGGTAGCGCTCCCCTTCCCGCACCCCTTCCAGCGGGGATGGTAGGCCTCCCCGGGTGCCGAGGGACTCCAGGAGCATACGGCTTCGAAGGGTCTCGAATACCTGGAAAGCCTCCTGTGGTCCCGTGCCAAAGACCTTCCCGTATTCCTCCAACGTGAGGCTTCCGTGCTCCAGGAATCCCTTCAAGGCAAAGTCCATCGTCAGGTCCAACTCCTCCAGGAAGGCGAAACGGAGAGGACGCGGTGCCACGACGCGGAGCCAGCCTTCCCGGGAGGAGAAGTCCGCGGCACGGAGCCAGAGCAGGATCGCCATGGCCACGTTGCCTTCACTCATTCGGAAGATCCGGTCGAAGAAGTCCTCCCGAATGATCTCCTGCTTCGCCTTGTCTCCCCTGGTGCGCCGTAGCCGTCTTCGAATCAGGGGGTTCAGGTCGCCGGGCTGAACGAACTCCACCGGAAGTCCGCTCCGCCGGTGCCGAACCATGATGAGACTCTCCAGATCCGGCCTGGAGAGGGTCGGTAGGGGGTGCTGGGTCAGGAGTGCAGCGGCCCTGGGCTCGCTCTTCTCCAGGACCTTCCAGGCGGCGCCGGAGGTGTTGGATATCCAGAAGACCCGCCCAGAGGTCCGAGCCTGGAGGCAGATGAAGCTCTCCAGGAGGTCGGTACCGCCGGGGACCCGGAGGAAGAGGTGCTCCAGGTGCTCCAGGAGGACCGCCGACGGGTGCTGGAAAGCGGAATCCTCGAGAAGGTGCCGTTCGAGGCGGGCCAGCGTCCATGGGTCCTGGTCCCCGATGTCCAGAGCCTCCGCCAGGAAGGGTGCCAAGCTCTCCTCGGTGGAGATGCGGTGATCCAGGGTCACCCGAGAGACCCGATACCCCTCCAGGTGCCTGGCGGCAAGGACGTTCAGAAAGCTGGTGTGCCCCACGCCCACCGGACCGGTCAGGAGGCATGGGATCCCCGCGCCACCCTTCCACGCCGCCAGGCGCCGGGCCACCCATTCCATCTCGGTCTCCCTCCCGACAAGGAGGTTCGGGTCCGATACGGGCTGGAAGGAATAGAGCCGCCGGTAGACCAGGGGGAGGGAATCCAGGAGCTGGGGGATTCCCCGGAGGGTCTCCATGGCCCGCTCAGCTTCCCCCTCCTGTGTGACAGGGGTCCCCACCGCGGCCCGCCCCAGATGCACCAGCCTCGCTCCCCGCGCCCGCCACCTCCGAAGCGAACGGGACGCCCGCTTCTCCAGCCAGCGGGCCCACTCCCTGGCCCGGTCCCCGCCGCGGCGAATCCACGCCCGGGCCCGGGCCCGGAGGTCCAGCATCTGCTCCTGGACGGCTCCTTCGGCGACGGCTCGGGCGTGGATCTCGTTGAAGCTTCTCCTGAGGAGGTCGTCGGCCTCCCGTGTGAACTCCGTCCATGGTCCCAACAGCCCCCTGAGAAGGGTTTCCACGCCACTGGCCGTGCGGACCAACCCATCCATCGTGAGGGAGCGGGCGTCCTCCAGAACGGGCTCCAGCGGTCCTTCAGGAGGGGTGAGCAGCTCGTCCCGGGCGGCCGTCAGGTTGAAGGAGACGATGTTGGGGATCTCTCTAGACTCCTCTGCAGCGCCCTGGAGGAATTCGGTCAGCGGCTGGGTGGAGTTCCGAAGGGCTTCGAGCCTGAGCACGTCCACGGTCTGGAGGACCGTCTCCCGGAATGGAACGTGCCGCACCGTGACGGTGGGGATTACCCGATGCTCGTCCTCCTGGAGAGGGGTCACGGGAATGGATTCCGGGAGGTATCTGAGGGAATCGGACAGGTCCCCGGCCACCCGGTCGCCGACCTGCCGGACGGTCCTGAGGGGTGCGACCTCCTCCATCACCTGGGCCAGCCCCGGGCCCACCCGGGCCTCGGCCCGGACCCGGAGGGCATCCACCACTCGGGCGAGCTCCTGGGTGTCTCCCGAGATCCCTTCCCCCGAGAAGACCGCTGCCGCCTCCTCTTCCATCTCCTGAAGCTCCCCGCGCGCCTCTTTCCATGAGGCGACCAGTGGGGCCAGGGCCTCCTCCACGATGCGTCCCATCAGGTGGCTGCTCGCCTGGGCCAGGGTCTCCCGGAGCCGAAGGAGGAGGACCGAGAGGAAGAGTCGTTCCGGGGCGTTCTGGTGCCAGGCTTCCCAGACCCTGGCCCGAGCCTTCCCCCGCTCCAGAAGACGCTCCACCCGCCTTCTGTCCGTCCGGGACCCCGCAGTAGCCTGGAAGGACCCGGCAACGCGGATCGCCTCCAGAAGGCGGTCCCACTCGTGTTCCATGGCCTCATGAATTCCGGCCTCGGCGCCTGCAGGAGCCGACAGAGCTGCGCCTGCCTCAAGGGCATCTCCCAGGTTCCGGGAGATTTCCAGGAGGACGGACTGATCCTGAGGTGGGGGCGAAGACTCGCCCTCCGTCGGAGCTTCTGCCTCGAGGTCTTCACCGGTGGCGGGAGCCGACGCTTCGTCGGGTGGGGAGAGGTCCCTGGAGACTTCCTCCTGGAAGCGGGTTCCCAGGTGACCCTCGGCCACGCGGATGGCCTCCTCGGCGGAGAACCAGTCCGCGGTCCACGCGGCCACTGCGGTCTCCACGGCGGCGACGGGGCGGGCGAGGTGTTGTTGGATATCTTCGACGAAGGGCTCCAGTCGGAGGGGGAAAGTGCCCAGGAGGCACTCCCTGGCCAGGGCCCGGAGGGGAACGGTCTGCACCGGTGGAAGAGGCTGGGCCCGTTCACTTCCCGCGAACCGGAGAATCCACCGTGCAAGGCCGGAGAAGGACCCCCTCACCCCCCGCCATCCCCGCACCACCCGCTTTCGGAACGCCGTGATCTGTCCGTCCACCGCGCGTTCGCCGAAGAGATCGTCAGGCTCCGGCCGGTATATGAGATTGGGGAGGGAATCAGCCAGACCCGGAAGTCCGTCCCGGAAGCCCTGCCATCGTCGGGCGACCTCCGCACCGATCTCCATCTCCTTGAGGGCCGACTGCAGGGGCTCCAGGACCCGGAGACGCACGCCTTCCCTGCATCGGGTCAACGCGGCCCCCGCGAGGGCGTCGGGCTCCGGGACCTCCCCTTCCTCCGTTGCGAGACCAGCTTCGAGGGCGAGTTGCTCGTGGGCTTCCCCGGCCCGGGAGAAGGCTTCTCTCATGGGAGCGTTGAGGGAGGTCTCCAGGCTCTCAAAGAAGGCCTCCCGGTGATCCGTCAGGCGCGTCTGGAGACCGGCCAATGCCTCCTCCAGAAGCGCCTGCCCCCTGCGGAGCTCGACGATGTCCCGGGGTGGACGGGGGTCTTTCATTCGTCCTCCCCTTCCTCTCCCCCTTCGCCCTCGGGTGCACCCTCCGGGAAACGGTCCAGATCGATGTAGGCTCGGACCCCGTGCATGGGCCCCAGGAGGCCGGCCTCCCGGAACCCAACCCGGGCCCGCTCCGTAACGTCGCTCATGAAGAGGAACTCGTGCCGGGGATCCAGGACGTACGCTTTCACCTTCAGGTGGGTGAGGAAGGTCTCCTTGAACTCGTCCTTGACGAGAACCACCACGGGCTTGTTCAGGTAAACGTACTTCGAGGTTACCGCGGCCTCGAAGGCGATTCTCTTGGCCCGAGCCTCGTCCACCCAGCCCGGGAGATAGAGGTCGGTTACGACCTGGCAGTTGAGCTCACCTGCGTTGGCATTCGCCACCTGACCGTCCACCACCTGGGCGTTGGGCACCGTCACCAGATTGTCGTCCGGCGTGACGATCCGCGTGGACCGGAGCCCGATGGAGACCACCTCTCCGTAGGTTCCCGCTACGGAGATCTTGTCCCCCACCTGGAAGGGCTGGTCGAAGAGGACGATGAGCCCACCGAAGATGTTCTTCAGGATATCCTGGGCGGCAAAGCCCACGGCGACGCCCACGGCAGCGCCCGCCGCGATGAGGCCCTGTGCCTCGATCCGGAGGATCACCATGGAGGCGAAGAGGATGGCCAGGAACCAGAGGGAGATCCTGGCGATGGGGACCAGACGCTTGAAGAAGAGCCGCCGTTTCGCGTTCCGCTCCGCGAGCTTGTCCAGCACCCAGATCACGAGGCGGATGAACCCCCCGAAGAGGATGAGGAAGAGAGTCGCTACGACGATGCGGAAGCCCCAATGTTGGACCTGCTGAGCGTCCACGGACAGGATCTCGCTCCCACCGCGGGCCGAATCCGCCGGCGACACCTGACCCGTGGCCTCCGGTGGCTGGAGATTCGGGTCCCGTGTGCCCGATGCCAGAAGATCCACGAGCGTACCCAGGGCTACCCTGAGGCTGTCGTTCTCGGCTTCGACCCGCGCCAGGCGTGTCGCGATGCTGCCGGATGAGGTGGAGTCCTGGGGGGGCGTGGGGGGCGCCATGGCCTCGGGAGATGCGGAGGGCACCGAATCCTGTGGGGGTGCGCCTGCGGCGAGGGTGATGGAATCCCGGGAGGGAGTATCCGCCGTCCGAAGCTCCGGGGGTTCGGGGGGTATTCCCCGGACGCTGTCGCCCTCGGCCCCTCGGGAAGGTGCCGGAGCTCCCTCTCCAGAGGCATGGGCGACATCGTCCCCGGGCCCGCAGCCGACGATGAGGGCGAGGGACAGCATCGCCGCGAGCCCTGCCCTGCAGAAGGCGGAGAGCGCGGCCCACCTTCGGCCGAAGCCGGTGAGTTGGTCACTCTTCATGGATTCCGCTGGAAGGTAGAGCGTGAATATGCCCGGTGTCCAGGCGAGCCCGCCGCCGGGAGGGGGCCCCCTTGCCGGAGGGGTTTCCGGGCGCGGCTGACGGTCACCGGGTAGTCTCTGATTCCCCGCCGAGGCCCCGGGAACTGCAGCCAATAGTGCGTTCTGTCGCCGGTGCGCCTAGCTTCCTCGTGGTGATGGCGACGCTCAAGGAGAGTAGGATGGGGCCGATCAGGGAGTTCATGGAAAAGCACTTCCGGCATTTCAACGCCAGAGAGGCGCTGGATGCCGCCCGGGCCTACGAGGCCCATCTGGATGCCGGGGGGAAGATGCTGGTGTCCCTGGCCGGCGCCATGTCCACGGGGGAGTTGGGCATCATCCTGGCCCGAATGATAAGGGCCGGTAAGGTCCACGCCATCTCGTGCACCGGAGCCAATCTTGAGGAAGACGTCTTCAACCTCCTGGCCCACGACCAGTACGAGGTGATTCCGGACTGGCGGGCCCTGTCGGCACTGGATGAGAAGGAGCTCTACGACCGGGGCATGAACCGGGTGACGGACACGTGTATTCCGGAAGACGTCATGCGCCACCTGGAGCAGCGGCTTGTGGACCGGTGGGCTGCCGCAGCCGAGTCCGGTGAGAGGAGGTTTCCCTTCGAGTTCATGTATAGCGTCCTGGACGATCCGGATCTTCCCGGGTTCTATCAGACCGATTCATCCCACTCCTGGCTCCTGGCTGCAAAGGAGGCGGGGATTCCTGTCTACGCCCCGGGGTGGGAGGACTCCACCATGGGCAACATGTTTGGGGCAAACGTGAAGCTGGGGAACATCGCCCATCATCAATGCGTGAAGACGGGAACGGAGCAGTTCCACCACCTCATGGATTGGTATCTGGACAACAACGGAGAGAAGCAGGGACTTCCATCCGTCGGTTTCTTCCAGATCGGAGGGGGGATTGCCGGGGACTTTGCCATCTGCGTGGTACCCAGCATCATTCAGGACCTTCAGCAGGAGACCCCATTCTGGGGGTATTTCTGCCAGATTACCGATGCCGAGGTCTCGTACGGCGGCTACTCCGGTGCCGTCCCCAACGAGAAGATCACCTGGGGCAAGCTGTCGGTGGATACGCCGAAGTTCCTGGTCAAATCCGATGCCACCATCGTGGCACCCCTGATCTTCGGCTACGTCCTGGGAGACTGATAGAGCTCCGGCCTAGCGCCGGTTCGTGAGGAAGGAAGCATGCAGATTAGGAACGTGGCGGTCATCGCCCACGTAGACCACGGGAAGACGACCCTGGTGGACCAGATGCTCAGGCAGGCCGGGATCTTCCGGGCGAACGAGGAAGTGGCCGAGCGCGTCATGGATTCCAACCCCTTGGAGCGGGAGCGGGGCATCACCATCCTCTCGAAGAACACCGCGGTGCACTGGGGGGACGTGAAGATCAACATCGTGGATACCCCGGGCCACGCCGACTTCGGGGGGGAGGTGGAACGGATACTCCGGATGGTGGAGGGGGTCCTCATCCTCGTGGATGCCGCCGAGGGCCCGATGCCACAGACTCGCTTCGTCACCCGGAAGGCGTTGCAGCTCGGCCTCCTCCCCATCGTAGTCATCAACAAGGTGGATCGCCCCGATGCCCGGCCCAGGGAGGTCCACGACGAGGTTCTGGAGCTCTTCCTGGAGTTGGACGCCAACGAGGCTCAGCTGGACGCCCCGTTCGTCTATGCCTCCGGGCGGTCAGGGTGGGCCACCACCGATCTGGCGGAGTCCGAGTCATGGGCCCGGCCCCTCGGAACTGCGGAACGGCAGCCGGCATCCGGCGGCCGGGATCTAACGCCTCTCTTCCAGACGATCCTGGGCCACCTGCCCTCCCCTCCCGGAGATCCCGGGGGGGCGTTCCAGATGCTGGTCTCCACCCTGGATTTCTCGCCCTATGTCGGTCGGATCGCCATCGGCCGCATCGAGCGGGGAGGCGTGGAAGTTGGAGATCGGGTGGCTCTGCTACCCTTCGGGCCTCCCGGGCCGGTGGACACGGAGGAAGAGGTGGGAGAGGGGAGGGTCGTGAAGCTCTACGAGTTCGCGGGTCTCCAGCGCCTGGAGATGGAGGCCGCGGCCGCGGGGGATATCGTGGCCTTGGCGGGGATCGAGGGAGTGGAGATCGGCACCACCCTCACCAGCTTCGAGTCCCGGGAGCGCCTCCTGGGTATCGCCGTGGAGGAGCCCACCCTTTCGGTGGATTTCTCCGTGAACAATTCCCCTTTCTCCGGGCGGGCCGGGAAGTACGTCACCAGCCGTCAAGTCCGGGAACGCCTCTTCCGGGAGTTGGAGCGAAACCTGGCCTTGAGGGTGGAGGAGACGGACTCTCCCGACACCTTCACCGTGTCGGGCCGGGGCGAGCTTCACCTCACGATCCTCATGGAGACCATGCGCAGAGAGGGATACGAGTTCCAGGTGTCCCGCCCCAGAGTGATCATGCGGGAAGGTCCCGGAGGGGAGAGGCAGGAGCCGTATGAGGAGGTGGTCATCGAGGTGCCCGAGGGGATGGTGGGGGTCGTAATGGAGAAGATGGGAGCCCGGGGCGGATCCGTTGAGGAGATGCGTCCCAACGACCGAGGGACCACGCGCCTCAAGTTCAGGATCGCCACCCGGGGGCTTTTCGGATACCGCTCCGAATTCATGACGGACACCCGGGGAGAGGGGATCCTGCATCACCGTTTCCTGGAATACGGGGCCTGGGCCGGGCCCCTCGTGGGACGGAAGCGGGGGGTCCTGGTGGCGGATCGGGAGGGACTGGCGGTGGGATACGCCCTGTTCAACCTGCAGGAACGGGCGACGATGTTCGTGACCCCGGGAGATCCGGTGTACGGTGGGATGATCGTGGGAGAGCACGTCCGTCCCGGAGACATGGACGTAAACGTGTGCAAGGAGAAGAAGGCGTCGAACGTTCGCACCACCGCATCCGACGAGAACATCAAGCTCGAGCCTCCCAGGAGGCTCACGCTGGAGTTGGCCATGGAGTTCATAGAACCCGACGAGTTGATCGAGATCACCCCCGACGGCATGCGCCTCCGAAAACGGGAGATGGACCCCAACA
>JASFRP010000054.1:0-10321 GCA_050114895.1 Gemmatimonadota bacterium | reverse complement strand
CGGGTGGATATGAACTGGGTGGCGAAGGTGAGCACACCCGTGGAGCTCACCGATCCGTCCTTGAGGAAGGCTCTCCTGCTCCTTCAAGGAGGCGCTATCCTGGTTTTCCTCATCGCCTGCGGGAACCTGGCGAACCTCCTTCTGGCACAGGGTGAGGCCCGGGCCAGGGAGCTGGCCGTCCGGTCCTCCCTCGGGGCTGGAAGGGGCCGCCTGGTCCGTCAGTTACTCGCCGAGAGCGCGGTCCTCGGAGCCCTGGGAGGGGCAGGCGGCGTCCTCCTCACCACCTGGGCTCTGGAGGGACTTCCTCTCTTCCTTCCCCGCGGGTATGCAGGGTTCGCCCTGAACCGGGAGGTGCTTCTCTTCGCAACCGGCGCTGCCCTCATGGCCATCCTGGTGGCCGGCCTCCTTCCGGCCCTCACCGGTTCGAAGTGGAGCCTCCTGGAAGTGATCAAGGGAAGGGTCGGGTCGAGGGTCGGGGTCCTGCGGCGCGTGGGGGTGCGCCAGATCCTGGTCACGGCTGAGGTGGCCATGGCCTTCGTGCTGCTGGCCTCCGCCGGGCTCCTTTTCAAGAGCCTCTCGGGGCTGATGAGGCAGGACGTGGGGTTTACCACGGAGAATCTTCTCACGGTCCGGGTGGAGCTTCCCGAAGGGGAGTACGAGGAGGAGACCGGGCGATTGGCTTTCTACCAGGGTCTCAGGAACGGGTTGAGGGAAAGGCTTCCCCCTCGACTCGGATCCGCCACCGTGGCCAACGGCCTGGTGGAAAACCTCTCGGCGTTCATGGGTCCACTGGTCCCGGAGGACGCGCAGGGCACAGATCAGGAGCCCCATCCCATCCTGGCCTGGAAGGTGGCCCCCGATTACTTCCAGGTCCTGGGCCTGCCCCTTTCCCAGGGCCGAGCATTCCTGGAGGAGGAGGGATCGGGAAACGAGAGAGCCGTCATCGTCAACGACGAGGTTTCCAGGCGATACTTCCCCGACGGGAACGCCCTGGGCCGGCGCCTCCGGGTGGGAGGCGAATGGCACCGGGTGGTCGGAGTCGCGGCATCCGTCCGGCTTCCCGCCCTCGCCCACGGGAGCTTCGGTGAGGCGCAGATCTTCCTTCCCATGCCGGATAGGGTGGGGAACGGGTTCACCGTCATCGCCAGGACCACCGGTGACAGGGCTGCGGTGGTGGAGCGTATCAAGGAGGCCGTGTGGGCCTTGGACCGGTCTCTTCCCGTCATCGACGTCTCCCTGGTGGAGGATGCCCTGGCCGAGTCCCTGGGCGAGGATCGCTCCAACACCCTCCTCATGGTCCTCTTCGCCCTCACGGCTCTGACCCTCGGTGCCGTTGGGATCTTTGGGGTCGTGGCCTACTCAGTGGGCCGGAGGATCCGAGAGATGGGGATCCGGCTGGCCCTCGGGGCGTCGGTCCGAGGTGTCGTCACCCGGGTGATCGGCAGGGGGATGGTGGCAGTGGGAATCGGTCTGGCCCTGGGAGCCGGGGGAGCCTTCGCCGTGGGGTCCACCCTGGCCGGGCTCCTGGTGGACGTGGAACCCCGGGACCCGGTGGTCTTCCTCATTGTGACTGGCATCACAGCCTCCGTGGCCCTAGCCGCCACCTGGCTTCCCGCCCGGAGGGCGGCCGCCGCCTCGCCCATCGACGCCCTCAGGGCGGAGTAACCCGTGGGGGCCCGAGGGGCCCTGGCTGAACACCGGGGCTCAAGGGGTCGTCGCCGGACGAGGGGGCTCGGGATTGGCAGGAGCCGATCCAGTCCCCTCTTTCCCCCAGCTTCGGTGGCCGAAGCCCCTGTCTCGCAGGGGCTTCCGCAGTGCGCCGCCAGGGACTCGAACCCCGAACCAACTGATCAAGAGTCTCGGGCAGCATATAAGCCGAGTCTCATTGAGGATATCTAAGTTGCTTTGAATTATGGCGTTAGGCCCGTGTTCGTTCCCCGGAGGGCTGCTGAGTAGCGCTCAGTTGCAGGGAGTTTGGGGTCCCAATTGGGGCCCCCGAGGGAGGGTAACGGTCTCGCATCACTCCGGAGTCTTGGGTTTCGGACCGACGGGGGGGCTTGACCTGGCCGGGCGGTTCTGGTTTCTTGTAGGCGCCATGACAAATTGGACTCGACACCACGCGCACGCTCATACCCATCCGCTCCCGAGCGGTCGGCTGGAGGTGCGTCCCTGAGTCGAGGTTCCTGATCAGATAGCCACCACCCGCGCCGGCCCTCCGAGGTCGGCGTTCTTGCTTCCCGCCCCCTCGGAGTTCCGGCCGGCCCAACGGAGCTCCACATGAGCCGGACAATCGAACCCAACGGAAACACCCTCCGCGTCGGTCTGCCCAAGGGCCGCATGCAGGAAGGTGTGATCACCCTTCTTGCCGACGCCGGGATCCGGGTGAAGCCCACGGCGAGAGGATACCGCCCCTCTATCTCCCTGCCCGACTGGGAGGCGAAGATCCTCAAGCCGCAGAACATCGTGGAGATGCTCGAGATCGGGAGCCGGGACGTGGGCTTCGCTGGGGCTGACTGGGTGGATGAGCTACGGGCGGATGTCGTGGAGCTTCTCGACACTGGGTTGGACCCGGTGAAGGTGGTGGCCGCAGCCCCCCGGGCCCTCTCGGCACCTGAGGCTTTGAAGGACAAAAGGGTGACCGTTGCGTCGGAGTACGAGCGGCTCACCAGGGACTGGATCCTGGAGCGGGGTTTGGACGCCGAGTTCGTCCGCTCGTATGGCGCCACCGAGGTGTTCCCACCGGAGGACGCCGACGTCATCGTCGACAACATGGCCACCGGGAGTACCCTCCAAGCGAACGATCTCGTGGTCCTGGAAACCCTTCGGGTCTCGTCCACCCGTCTCTACGCCAGCCCATCCGCCCTGGAAACACCACAGAAGAAGACCCGAATCGAGAACCTCGTTCTTCTCCTGAGGAGCGTCCTGGAGGCGAGGAGGAGGGTCATGGTCGAGGTCAACGCCCCTGCGGACCGCCTGGCAGCGGTTGTGGCCATCCTCCCCTGCATGAGGGAGGCCACCGTGGCCCCGCTTTTTGGTGACAGCGGCTACGCCGTGAAAGCGGCGGTTCCGAAGGAATCCCTTCCGGACCTCATCCCGGCGGTCAAAGCCGCCGGCGGGGAGGATCTGGTAATCACCGCTCTCTCCCAGATCGTGCCATGAACGCAAAGCCGACCCCCCCGTCCACCTGGGTCCCTCCGACACCCTACACAGGCCCGAGCCCCGTTCGCCCAGGTATTCTGAAGCTCGACGGAAACGAGGGTAGCACTGCGGATCCAGAGCTGCTGGCGTCCCTGGCAATGGAGGACCCCGACATCCTCCGGGATTATCCTGATGCCAGTGAGTTGGAAATGGAGATCGCTGCTGCCCTTGGGGTGGAACCGAGCGGTCTAGTGGTGACCGCCGGGGCCGATGATGCCCTGGATAGGACCTTCCGGGCCTTTCTCCGCCCCGGACGATCGGCGGTTCTTCCGGTGCCGACCTTCGAGATGATGTACCGATTTGCTTCGGCCACCGGGGGTGAGGTAAGGACCGTCCCCTGGCAAGACACGTTCCCCGTAGAGGGAATCGTCCAGGCCCTCGATCCGAATGTCGCCCTCGTGGCGATCGTTTCACCGAACAATCCCACCGGCCTCGTCATCGCTCCCCACGAGCTGAAACGGCTCTCCGAAGCGGCGCCGTACTCCGTGATCCTCCTCGATCACGTCTATGCGGACTACGCCGACCGGGACCTCACGGGGCTCGCCTCGGAGTTGGCGAACGTGGTGACGGTCCGGACCTTCTCCAAGGCATGGGGACTGGCAGGGTGTCGGGTCGGATATGCCGTGGCATCGTCCGAGATCGCGGGAGTGCTGCGAAATGCTGGAAACCCCTATCCAGTCTCCTCCCTCTCTCTGGTAACCGCCCGCCGACGGTTCCGGGAAGGCGGGAAAGGGAAGGAAGAGCATGTCAGGGCCGTGAAGGAGGCCAGGGAGCAGCTCGCCGCGATGCTCACCGGCCTCGGTGCCGAGCCCCCCCCATCCCAGGGCAACTTCCTGTTCGCCGACTTCGGGACCCGGGCCACCTTCGTCCATCGTGCCCTGGCTTCGCTGGGTATCAGGGTGCGGCGATTCCCCCACCGACCGGAAGTCGCCTCGGGTCTTCGCATCACGGTGCCGGAGCGGGAAGGAGACCTCGAGAGACTTGGATCCGGTCTGCGGACCACCTTGAACCCGGACGCCCTTCTCTTCGACCTGGACGGGGTCCTTGCCGACGTGGAGGGATCCTACCGTCGGTGCGTTCTCGAGACTGTCGAGAGTTTCGGGGGGAAGATGTCCAGAGCCGAGCTGGAGCGAGCGGTCCAGGCGGGGGAGGCCAACAACGACTGGGTCCTGACACGCCGGCTCCTGGCCGGCGAAGGGATCGATGTGTCCCTGGAGGAGGTAACATCCCGCTTTCAGGAGCGGTACCTGGGCACGCCGGAACAGCCCGGACTCCGGGCGTCGGAGAACCTGCTCATCGCCCCGGAGTTTCTGATCCGGCTCGCCAGCCGTTATCCCCTGGGCATCGTCACTGGGCGACCCAGAGAAGAGGCGGCTTGGTTCCTGGAGCGCCACGGGGTCGCCGACCTCTTCCGGGTCGTGGTCTGCATGGAGGATGCCCCTCTCAAGCCCGACCCGGCGCCGGTCCGCCTCGCCCTTACCCGCCTGGGCCTGCAAACGGCGTGGTTTCTTGGGGACACCCCCGACGACGTCCGGGCCGCCTCCGCAGCCGGTGCGCTCCCCCTGGGCGTGGTGGCCCCCGGGGACGACCCCCAGACCGCCACGGCCGCCCTGGAAGGCGCCGGCGCAGCCGTCGTCTTGAACGATCTCGCGTGCCTGGAGGAGCTTCTACCATGACGGAACGAACCGCCACTGTCGATCGCCGGACGAACGAGACCGAGATCCGCCTCACTCTGGACCTGGACGGGACGGGCAGGGCTGTGGTCTCCACCGGCATCGGATTCCTGAATCACCTTCTCGAGTCGCTGGCAAAGCATGCCCGATTCGACCTGGAGCTCTCCGCAGAGGGGGATCTCCACATCGATGATCACCATACGGCCGAGGATTGCGGGATCGCCTTGGGCCTGGCCCTGAAGGGGGCCCTGGGGGACCGGGCCGGGATTCTCCGCTTCGGGTACGCCTACGCCCCTCTGGACGAAGCCCTCGCCCGGGCCGTGGTCGACCTTTCGGGCCGGCCCTTCGCCGACGTGAAACTGGAGTTGGCGCGGGAGAGGCTGGGGGAGCTCTCCTGCGAAAACGTCCCGCACGCGCTGAAATCCATGGCTTCGGCCGCCGACCTGACCCTTCACTTGGATGTCCTGAAGGGGGAGAACGATCATCACCGGGCGGAGGCAGCCTTCAAGGCGGTGGCCCTGGCTCTCCGGCAGGCCGTGTCGCCCTCTGGTTTCGACGACGTCCCCTCCACCAAGGGGACTCTCGGGAATACGTTGCCATGAGCCGGGTCGCCGTCATCGATTCTGGGGTGGCGAATCTGGCTTCAGTGCTCAGCGCCTTCTCGGCCCTGGGAGCAGATCCATTCGCCACGCGGAATCCGGCTGAGGTCCGGAAAGCCACCCATGTGGTCCTTCCCGGGGTGGGGCACTTCCAGGCTGGGATCGATGCTCTGAGATTGACGGGAATGGACCAGGCGATCTCGGATCTCCACGAGTCCGGAAAACCCCTCCTGGCCGTTTGCCTTGGCATGCAGCTCCTGGGGGACGGCAGTGAGGAGAGCCCCGGGGTCCGAGGGTTGGGGCTCTTTCCAGGGCGGTTCACCCGCCTCCCCTCCACCGTTCGCGTCCCCCACCTTGGGTGGAATCGTGTCGATCCCGGCGGCGGGGGTGCGTTCCCCCGGGGCATGGCGGCTTTCGCCAACTCCTATGGTTTGAAGGAGGCGCCGCAAGGGTGGAGGGCGGCCTGGACGGTCCATGGAGAACCCTTCGTCTCCGCTCTGATCCGGGACCGGACCCTTGCCCTCCAGTTCCACCCGGAGCTCTCGGGGGCCTTCGGAATGGGCCTCCTCCGGCATTGGCTGGCGGGGGAACCCCTGGCAGCTGCTTCCCCCACCCGGCTCGATTCCCCCGACGGGTCCCCGTCGTCTCTTGCCGACGGCGGGAAGGCGCGGACCTGGTTGGCCCACCGCATCATCCCATGTCTGGACGTCCGGGACGGGCGGGTGGTGAAGGGTGTGCGCTTCCAGAATCTCCGGGACACAGGTGACCCCGCGGAACAGGCCGAGCTTTACGAGCGACAGGGAGCGGACGAGATCGTGCTCCTGGACGTTGCGGCCTCGCCGGAGGGACGCAGGACCCAGTTGGATACGGTCCGGGCGGTGAGGCGCCGGCTTCACATCCCGCTGGCGGTCGGGGGAGGCGTCCGCACGGCGGACGACGCCAATGCGCTTCTCAACGCCGGTGCCGACAAGGTCGGCGTGAACACAGCAGCCGTGGGGAATCCGGGGCTCATCGACCGGTTGGCCGATCGCTTCGGATCCCAGTGTGTGGTGCTGGCCATCGACGCCCGGAGGAGAGAGGTGGGGTGGGAAACCCTGGTGAAGGGGGGGCGGGAACCGGTGAGTCGCGACGCCGTGGAGTGGGCCAGGGAGGGGGCCCGCCGGGGAGCCGGGGAGTTGCTCCTGACCAGTTGGGACCGGGACGGCACGCGAAGCGGGTGCGATCTGGAGCTGCTGGCCGCGGTCTCCGGCGCGGTAAACATCCCGGTCATCGCCTCCGGAGGGATTGGGCGTTCGGAGGACGTCGCGGAAGCTCTCCGCAGCGGGGCCGATGCGGTACTGGCGGCGTCCATCTTCCACGACGGGGACCTGAGGGTCGCAGACGTGAAGGAATTCCTGAGGTCGGAAGGGATGGTGGTTCGGAGATGATCATACCCAGCATCGATCTGATGGATGGCCGGGCGGTGCAGCTACGCCGGGGACGAGAGCGTGTCCTGGACGGAGGGGACCCCCTGCAGCGCTTGAAGGAGTTCTCCGTCGCGGGAGAGGTGGCGGTGGTGGACCTGGACGCAGCTCTCGGAAAGGGGTCCAACGCGGGGCTGATCCGGGAGATGGTCCGGATCGTTCCCTGCAGGGTGGGTGGGGGAATCCGGGACCTGGACACGGCCCTGGATTGGCTGGACGCAGGGGCGGCCAAGATCATGATCGGGACTGCGGCTTCGGTGGAGTTCTGCTCCCGCCTCCCCAAAGACCGGGTGATGGCCGCGGTGGACGTGGAGAGGGGTTCGGTGGTGGTGGAGGGATGGCGCAAAGGGACAGGGCTGAAGGCGCCGGAACGGATTCGGGAGCTGGCACCGGTTGTTGGCGGATTCCTCTTCACCCAGGTGGAGCACGAGGGCGGGCTGGCCGGATTCGACCTGGAGCGAGTGAGGGAGGCGGTGGCGGCGGCGGGAGACACCCGGGTAACCGCCGCCGGGGGCATCACAGCGGCCATTGATGTGGGCGAGCTGGACCGCCTGGGAGCCGACGCCCAAGTTGGGATGGCCCTGTACACCGGCCGCATGACTTTGGGAGCGGCCATCTCCGCCCCCCTTTCCAAGCCGGTGGAAAGGCGGTTCTGGCCCACCGTGGTGTGCGACGAAGCCGGCAGTACGCTGGGCCTGGTGTGGAGCACCCGGGAGAGCGTCGAGGCAGCGGTGGAGCAGCGCCGAGGGATTTACTGGTCCCGCAGCCGGGATGCCCTCTGGGTGAAGGGCGAGACGTCCGGATCCACTCAGGAGCTTCTGCGGGTGGATCTGGATTGTGACCGGGACGCGCTGCGCTTCACCGTTCGCCAGCACGGGTCGGGCTTCTGCCACACCGGCGATCCCGCCTGCTGGCCGTCTTCCTTTTCAATCTCCTCCCTGGAGAAGGTGATCCGGATCCGCGCCGGGCTCGGGAAAGAGAGTCCCTCCGGCACGGCCCGGCTCCTGGCGGACCCGAAGCTGTTGAGGGCGAAGCTTCTGGAGGAGGCGGGGGAGCTGGCGGAGGCCCGGGACCGGGAGAGCGCCGTACAGGAGGCGGCAGACCTCCTCTACTTCACCCTGGTGGCGGCGGCTCGGCACGGGATCGGCTCCTACGAGATCAACCGGGAGTTGGAGAGGCGAAACCGGCGCGTACGGCGTCGCCCCATGGTGGCCAAGGGCCCAACCTCCGCCAAAGAGAAGACGCGGCTCTTAAGAAATGACAGGACTGAACCATGAACGAGATCATCTTTCCTCGTCGCCAGGGTTCCGAGTTTTTCGGGGGGCGTGCATCCGCCGTCCCTCCAGAGATCATGAACGACGCCGTGAATATCGTGGAGGCCGTCCGGGAAGGAGGAGAGGAAGCCCTCCGGGACTACGTCGAGCGCTTCCAGGAAGGGGGAGCGGACGGCTCCCTCTTCATCCCGCGTGACAGTCTTGCCCCATGGCTGGACCGGCTGGGGTCCGCCGACCAGGGCCGCCTGGAGCGGATCGCGGAGCGGATTCGAGTGTTTGCCACGGCCCAGCGCGATGCGTTGTCCGAAGTCGCGTTGGAGGTACCGGGAGGAAGAGCGGGCCAGAACGTCTCTCCCATGGCGGCAGCGGGGTGCTACGCGCCGGGTGGGCGGTATCCCCTCCCCTCCTCCGTCCTTATGTCTGCCATCACCGCCAGGGTCGCCGGGGTGGAGTCGGTTTGGGTGGCCAGCCCTCGCCCGGCTCCCATCACCCTGGCCGCGGCGGCCGTGGCAGAGGTAGACGGAGTCCTCTCCGCCGGAGGAGCCCACGCCGTGGCCGCCCTGGCCTTCGGTGTCGGCCCCCTACCCCCCAGCGACATCATCGTAGGACCCGGGAACCTCTACGTCACCGCGGCTAAGCAATACCTGGCTGGGTCCGTGGCCATCGACATGCTGGCCGGGCCATCGGAGCTCGTCATCCTGGCAGATGACTGCGCAAACCCGGCCTGGGTCGCTGCGGATCTCCTGGCCCAGGCGGAGCACGATCCCCAGGCCCTCCCCATCCTGATCACGGTGGATCCGGCGCTGGTTGCGGCGGTAGAGAATGAGCTGCGAAGGCAGCTCTCCGACCTGCCCACCGCCGACATCGCACGTGCTGCCCTCGAGAAAGGGGGCGTCATCCTCTGCCCGGACATGCGTGAGGCCGCGCTGATCAGCGACGGAATCGCGCCCGAGCACCTGCAGCTTTCGGTGAATGAACCGGACCTGTGGATCCCTCGGCTCAACCACTACGGCGCCCTCTTCGTCGGCGAGGGAAGCGCCGAGGTTTTCGGCGACTATGGGGCGGGGCCCAACCACGTACTCCCCACCTCTGGGACCGCCCGTTCCCGAGGAGGGCTGTCCGTCCTGGACTTCCTGCGAACACGGACCTGGATTCGGCTAGATGAGCCCGCACCCCCGGTCGGACTTGTGGAAGACTCGGTCTGGCTCGCTCGGGAGGAGGGGCTGGAGGCTCACGCCCGGGCCGCCGAGGCGCGTTTGCGATAGGGGGGGAACCTCACCGGGGGAGAACGAAAAGCCCCTGGTCTTGGGGCCCCAGTTCGGGCTCCAGCCCCCGGACCGGCTCTCCGACCACTCATACAGAAGAGAAGAAGCCCCTGTCTCCCAGAAGACTCCGCAGAAGCAAAAAACCCGAGGCCCTGGGCCTCGGGTTTCTGCATGCGCCGCCAGGGACTCGAACCCCGAACCTACTGATTAAGAGTCAGTTGCTCTGCCAGTTGAGCTAGCGGCGCGTTTGGCAGGAGAAAAACTAACGCACCTAGGCCCTCCGGTAAACCGAACCGGGCTTCGCCGAAAACGACACTGGTAGCGGTCCCCCATCCCCCTTTTGCCCTCCTCCCGCCGATTGCCGGCGCGGCGTGGATTGGAGGCTCCCTTCGGCTATCCAGAACCCACCTCGATGGCTACGTTGGAGAGCAAGTGAGGACGGGCCGCTGGCCCGGATGTACCGCCAGGAAAAACCCATCTGAGGTAGGAGTCGGTTCATGACTGCAACCACGCAGGACAGGATCGAGGAGGACCTTTGGATCCCCACCAGCTGCGGCCAATGCTACTGCATGTGTGGCGTCAAGGTGCGCCGTCAGAATGGCGTCGTCACGGAGGTTGAGGGCAACCCCGACGCCCCCACGGGAAGGGGAAGCATCTGTCCCAAGGGTCTCGCTTCGCCCCATCTGCTCTACGATCCCTACCGCCTGAACTACCCCGTCAAGCGCACCAATCCCGAAAAGGGCCTGGGCGTGGATCCCAAGTGGGAGCGGATCTCCTGGGAGGAGGCGATGGACATCATCGTCCAGAAGCTCCAGGAGTGTCGGGAGCGAGATCCCCGGGGGGCCTACT
>JASFRP010000053.1:0-10381 GCA_050114895.1 Gemmatimonadota bacterium | reverse complement strand
CGGAACGAAGGGGGACGGGTTCGGCCACTCTCCCGAAGTGGTGGATCGGCCCCGGGATTGCTTTCAGAGTAGACCGGTCATCTCCCGCTCCAGGACCCCCGTGAGGCAGCCGATGCTCCCGGTGGCCTTTCCCAGTTCGTCGACCTCGACGGTGACGCATTCTATCCCCAGATCCTGCAGGAACGCCTGGGAAATCGGATTCCCCGCGGGCATCAGAATCCGGCGGGGCCCAAGGGTGACGGAGTTCAGGGCGAATCCCGTGCGGGCCTCCTCTTCGTCCGGAATGAAACGGACGACAAAGCCCACTTCTGACAGAAGCTCCACCGCCTCGCCGGGGAGCCGCCCTCCCCACGCCACGGCGAGGTCCGAATCCATGATCCTCAACTGCCCCATGAGGTGCATCGTGCCCGGGGGCAGGTGGGTCCGGTGGACGGCGACCCCCATCTCCCGGAGGATTGCCGCAACCTGATCAGCCCCCTGGGCGTTGGTCCGGAGCCCCTGGGCCAGAAGGGCCCTGTCCGGGCCGAGCCACATCAGATCCGCGCCCTCGAAGGTCCCGGCACCGCGAACGGCCCGAAGAAGGGGGACCCCGAGATCGGCCAGGGCTCGAGCGACCCAGCGCTCCTCCCCCGCCCGAACTTCGGACGCCGGCCGCCCGAGGATGGCCCCTTCCGGAGTCATGGCCAGGAGGTCGGCGGCGAACATCTGGTTGGGTGGGGGGATGACCGGGGGGTCCACGTAATGGACGGTGACACCGTTGGCACGAAAGCACTGGGCGAGGGCATCATGCTGGGCCTGAAGTGTGCTCGGATCCGGGAAGGCCAGCATCAGGGAGGCTCCGGGATCCTCCTCCACCGCCTCCACTTCCCGCCCAGGGCGATGGAGAAGGATCGACTTGAGAGGCCGCCATTCGGAATCGATCCCACATGTCCCCCAGCAGGAGCCGAGCTCCTCTCGGAGACTGGTGGGACGGGGCGCCCATCCGGGGCCGCCGTGGGCTGGGTGGAGGGGAGGGTCCGTCATGGTTCCTCCGGGTCATTCCGGGACGATGCCCTCATTCCTGGGGGCCTGGGCGGGACGGTCAGCGGAAGAGGGGGAAGATCTCGTCGAACATCCGCTCCCGAAGCCGATTCAGGATCTCCCGCGTCGCGGGGCGTGCCGTTGCCGCCGGACCGGCCCCCGTGCTGTTGAAGGCGGCGATGGCTCCCGTCCCGGTCGCCGGATCCACGTAGATGAAGGCCTGAAAGGCCTTCTGGCTTCCCGTGTGCCCCACGTAGCGGTGGCCGCCGTACGTCTCCAGGAAAAAGCAGAGCCCCATGGCCTCCCTGAGGGAGCCGGTCTCCCCGATGGGGACCTCCTCCTCCCACATCTCCTCCAGGGATGTCCTGGCCAGGATGCCCGCATACCGCTCCCTGGCTGCCTGGTCACCGGAATCCGTGAGAAACGCCAGGTACCGGGCCATGTCCGTTACGGGTGCGTTGAGGCCTCCGTTGGAGACCGTGATTCCGGTGTCGAAATCCAGGCCGTTCGCCACCGGTACCCCATCCACAACCGTGTAGTTGTTCGACCTGTACCGGAGGAGGTGGTAGGGTGTGTAGTCGAAGTAGCTCCGGTGCATCCCCAGGGGCCGGAGGATGTTCTTCTCGACGTAGACTTCCCACTCTTCCCCGCTCAGTCGCTGGATGACCTGTCCGAGGAAGACGATCCCGGGGTTGGAGTAAGAGAACCGGCTCCCGGGGGGAAAGAGTATCTCCGTGTAGGGCATCATGGCCACGAGCTGCTCCCACCGAGTGGGCTCGTGGGGGTGCCAGTCCTCCCCTCCCCCCCAGGGCCAGGTCGGGCCCCGAAAACCGGCGGAATGGCTCAACAGCTGACGGAGGGTGATCTCCTCCATGGGCCCATAAGGGTTATGCACTTCCCTGAGCTCCGGGACGTAAGGGACGATGGGGTCGTCCAGTGAAAGCAGCCCCCGGTCCCGGAGCTGCATGATGGAGATCCCCGTCAAAGTCTTCGTGATGGAGCCCCAATGATAAATGGTGGCTTCGTCCACTTCGCGGCCCGTATCCAGGTCCGCGAACCCGAAGACCTCGTGGTCGAGGATCTCATCCCCCGTTACGAAGGCCCAGGACGCGCCCACCATGCCCGCTGCATCCAGGGTATCCCGGAGCTCGCGGGAGAGCTGGGAGAACCTCCCGGCAAACTCGGGGGGGGCCTGCCCCAGGACAGGGGGGCCCGGCAGAGCGAAGAGGAGGAAGAGACACCTTCCAAGGGTGGCGAACCGGAGCCCATGGGCGAGCATCGGCACTCCCGGGGTTTGAGGAAGACGATGATGCCGGAAGAATGGAGGCTCAGGCCGCCGGGCGCAAAATGGACCGCCGCCGGCTCAGGGTCTCGGCCACGGCAAATCGGGGTAGGGGTGGTGGCCGCCGGGTACGGACTTCCGGATCCGGAGCAGGATCTGATTGAACCTGGGATCGGATCGTAGGACACCCCAGGCGGGGTCCGTCCACAGCGTAACGAGGTTTCTGTCTCCGACTTCCAGCGCCTGCTCGAGATACGGAAAGGCCCCCTCCAGATCTCCGATCCCCACCGAGGCCCGCGCCAACGCCACGGGAGAGACCGCGACCCCCCTCTCGGAGAGATTCTCCAACTCGCCGGCCTTCCAGATCCAATACCCTTCCTCCCCCCTATCACCGAGGAGCCGCTGGAGCTCCACCAGGGCCGTCGAGTCGCTGGACCCCGTCAGGTCCTTGGAGAGGCGTTCCAGCCGTATCTCCACGATCCCCTCGAAATCGCCTCGAAGGGCCCTGATCTGCTCCAGCGCTTGCCACGCCTCCTCAGAGCCTTCCGCCTCCCCGGCGACCTCTTGAAGGATCCCCTCCGCCTCCTGGTAGTGGGAGGCTGCGGCCAGACGCTGGGCCATGGCCACACGGCGCTCCGCATCGGCGGGGGCTCCGGATGGGGAGCGTGACTCCAACCGTATGCGAGCCGTGCTCAACCCGGTCCGGGCCGGCACGAAGGAGGAGTCCACCTCCAGGACCTTCTGATAGTGCTCGATGGCCGAGGCGAGGGCCTCCGGCGTGCCCTTTTCCTCGTCCCGCCGGCCCAAGCGGTATTCCTCGGGGATCACCACCTCCCTGGCCACCGTTACGGGTGTCGCCGGCTCCGGGGCGTCCCCAGAGAGCTCCCTCTGGATTTCCAGGGCGATGGCATCGGCCACCTCCCTCTGGAGGGCGATGGCGTCCTCCGTGGTGCCCTCGTAGCTCTCGGCCCAGAGGTGGGTGTCGGTGGGGCCATGGATGAGCTGAACCGTGATCCGGACTCGGTCTCCCGATCTGAACACGGATCCCTCCAGCACCGCGTCAACGCCGAGGTCGCTGGCGATGGTCGGCATGGTCTTCCCGCTTCGGTCGTATTGGACCACCGAGGTGCGCGAGACCACCCTGGCGGCACCCGTCTGACTCAGCCGGGAGACGATCTCCTCGTGAAGGCCGGCGGTGAAGTACTCACCACCGTCCTCCTCGCTGAAGTCGTCGAGGGGGAGGACCGCGAGAGAGCGGACCACCGGAGGCTGGGACGGAGAATCCGCCGCCAGGAGGTCCCCGGAGTCGCCCGTGGGGGCCGCGAGGACGTCGGACGCCAGCGTGTCCTCAATCGTCCACCAACCCAGACCTCCCATGGTGGAGAGGGTGACCGCCAGAAGCGCCAGCCTGGGAAGGGCCCGACCGGAGCCCAGCCCGCCGTCGGCCTGATAGGTGACCCCCAGAGTCCGCTTGATCCCGGTGCGCGTGATGTCGAATACCCACGCCAGGCTGAGCACGATGGGGAACCCCAGGAAGCAGGCCACCACGAGGAGTCGCAGCGCCCAGTCCGGCGCGCCGAAAGCGGGGAACACAATCTCTCCCACCTGTAAAAGGACGAAGACGACGGCGCCATAGGCCAGGGCCGTTCGCCATACGCGCCGGCGCCCCAGCTCCGCCGCGAAGTGGGTGAGTCTCCCTATGATCCCTTGGTCCGCCGGTGTCGCCTGTCCCATTTCCATCCCCCAGCCCTGCTTCCCTTTCTTCAACTCCCCGAGTGCAAGCCGTTCATGGAGATTAGAGGGCTCCTTCGTTGGGAACGTTAAGAGCCTCTTTCACTTGAGACGCTCTCAATCCAGTCTTGGTTGTTTCTTCGGGACACAGGCGGGTGGCACCCGCCCTGTTCCCAGGTCCTCCTCCACCGGGGGACGGCAATCCGTTCCCACGGGGATCCCTCGCTCCTCTCCGAGCGCCCCACCCCTTGACCCCCGGGATTCCACCCCCTTGCTTCCCTGTGACCTGGAGGGAGCAGCGGTCCCTCCTTATCTCCGCGACCCGGGAGGACCCCCGGGTCCGGGACCTCGATCCGTGGCCCGGCCATGCACACCCATCCCGATTTTCTCATCGTCGGTGCAGGCATCGTGGGATTAGCTGTCGCGTTGGAGGCCCAGGCTCGCTTCCCCGGGTCCACGGTCGTGGTCCTGGAGAAGGAGGGAGCACCCGCTCTGCACTCGTCGGGCCGGAACAGCGGAGTTCTGCACGCCGGATTCTACTATACGGCCGACAGTCTCAAGGCCCGCTTCTCCAGGGAGGGGACCCGTCGATGGACGGAGTTCTGCCTGGAACGGAAGCTGGCCATCAACCGGTGCGGCAAGCTGGTGGTGGCGAAGGGCCCGAATGAGCTGGAGGGTCTCGCCGAGCTCAAGCGTCGAGGGGATCGGAACGGCGTGCTCCTCCATGAAGTCACCGAGGAGGAAGCGAAGGGAATCGATCCGGCGGCGAAGACCTTCGAGAGAGCCCTCTTCTCTCCCACCACCGCCTCGGTGGACCCGGGTGAGGTGGTGAGAGCCCTGGCGGAAGACGCCGCGAAGGCGGGGGTCGAGATCCACTACGGGGTCAGAGCCCGGGGTCGGGTGGGGAAGGTCCTCGAGACGAGCAGGGAGGATTACCACCCTGGCTATCTCATCAACGCCGCCGGTCTGTACGCCGACAAGCTGGCCCGAGCGTACGGCTTCGGTCAGGACCTGGATATCCTCCCCTTCAAGGGCCTGTATCTCTACGGGGACCCGAAGGAGCACCGGCCCCGAGTCCACATCTACCCGGTACCGGACCTGTCCAAACCCTGGCTCGGTGTCCATTTCACCATGGGAGCCCGGGGTGAGGTGAAGATCGGCCCCACGGCGATTCCGGCATTCTGGCGGGAGCATTACAGGGGTTGGGAGAACTTCGACCTCGGCGAGGCGGCATCCATCCTCTCCACGGAGGCCTCCCTCTTCCTCCGAAACGACTTCGGATTCCGGAACATCGCCCTGGATGAGGTGAAGAAGTACGCCCGGCCGTTTCTGGTACGGCAGGGGGCCTTGCTGGTGGATGGGACACCCATGGACAGCTTTCGCCGGTGGGGGCAGCCGGGCATACGCGCCCAACTCTTCCACCGGAGGGAGCGGAAAATGCTCATGGACTTCTACCTGGAAGGGGACGAGGGATCCCTCCACGTCCTGAACGCGGTGTCCCCGGCATTCACCTGTGCCCTCCCCTTCGCGGAGTTCGTGATGGACGAGGTGGAGGCCCGGAGGTCGGGAAGGCGGGGCGGGATCGAGGACACCTGACCTGCCGAACGCTCGAGAAGTAGACTTCATCGGGAGCCCGACGGCCATCGGGGATCCCCGAAGCCGAACCCCCCTTTCCAGGACTGGAGTCCCATGTACCGTAAGCTCTTTTACGTTCTTCTCCTCGCGCTGGCCTCTCCGGTCCCCCACCAGGTGCTCCGGGCCCAGACGGGCGATCCCCACCTGGACGTCGCTCTGCGGGTCCTTTCCTCGACCCCTCTTGTGGACGGTCACAACGATCTCCCCTGGGAGATCCGGACCCAGGAGCGGGCTCCCATGGACGTGGCGGCCTACGACCTCCTGGGAAGAACGCCGGGTCACACCGACATCCCCCGTCTTCGGGCCGGCCATGTAGGCGCTCAGTTCTGGTCGGTCTACGTTCCCGCCGACGCGCAGGCGGAGGGGGCCGCCCGGGTTCAGCTGGAGGAGCTCGACATCGCTCGGCAGGTCATCGCCGCCTATCCGGAGCATTTCGAGCTGGCACTGAGCCCCTCGGACGTGAGGAGGGTGTTCGCGGCCGGGAAGATCGCATCCATGCTGGGGATGGAAGGAGGGCATGCCATCGAGAACTCCCTGGGGGCGTTGAGGGCGTTCTTCGACCTGGGTGTCCGTTACATGACCCTGACCCATAGCGCCAGCATCGACTGGGCGGATTCTGCCACCGGAGAGGAGCTCCACGGCGGGCTGACGGCCTTCGGGGAGGAGGTGGTCCGGGAGATGAACCGCCTGGGGATGCTGGTGGACCTCTCCCACGCTTCTCCCGGGACCATGAGCGACGTCCTGGACGTCTCCGAGGCTCCGGTGATCTTCTCCCACTCCTCGGCGCGGGTGCTGACGGATCACCCCAGGAACGTCCCGGACTCCATCCTCAGACGGATGCCAGAGAATGGCGGGCTGGTGATGGTCACCTTCGTCCCCTCCTTCGTCAGCGAGAAGGTCCGGCTCTACGAAGGTCCCCCGGAGGACGCTCCCAGGGCGACCCTGGCCGACGTCGCGGATCATATCGAACATATTCGGGACGTGGCGGGGATCGACCACGTCGGGATCGGGAGTGACTTCGACGGAATCACCTCCACCCCAGTGGGGCTGGAGGACGTATCCACCTATCCGGCTCTCTTCGCGGAGCTGTCACGGAGAGGGTGGTCGGAGGCCGATCTCCGAAAGCTTGCCGGGGAGAACCTTCTACGGGCCTGGAGGGAAGCGGAGTCGGCCTCCAGGCGGATTCAGCGTACCAGGGGACCCTCCCTGGCCACCATCGAAGCCCTGGACGGAGCCGGTGGCAGATGACCCTCCAGCATATCCACCCGCGCCGGAAAGACCGGTCCCAGGGAGAAGACTGGATCCGTGCTCTTCTTCGCCGGGGAGGCGCCGGGGTGCTGGTCACGGTCAACAGCGGCCGGCCCGTGCCCATTCCACTCAACTACGTCTATTCGGAAGCCCGCAACGCCATCTACCTCCACACGGCCCGGATGGGTGAAACCCGAGGAAACCTCCCGGGGCCCGCCGCCCTGTGTGTCTACGAGATGGGACGGATGCTCCCGGCGGACGAAGCCCTTGAATTCGGAGTCGAGTACAAGAGCGTGGTGGTCTACGGCACCGGATCGGTGGTGGAGGACCCGGAGGAGGCGGAAGCCGCCCTGGTCCTCATCATGGAAAAGTACGCACCTCACCTGAAGGCCGGTGTCGACTATCGCCCCGTTAGTCCCGAGGAGATCCGCAGGACGGCGGTTCTTCGGGTGGACATCGAAGGGTGGAGCGGCAAGGCGAAGACAGAGCCGCCGGAGTTCCCGGGTGCGTACCGTTTCGAGGACGTCCGGGAAGGCTGACGCTCTCGGACCGTTCAGCTTCCCCGGGTGGCCCCCTCCAGGGCGGCACTCAGGTCTTCCACGAGATCCTCGGGGTGCTCCAACCCCACCGAGAGCCGGATGAGGCTCTCCGGTGTCGTGGATCCGGGTCCTTCCGTGGACCAGCGATGCTCCACCAGGCTCTCCACACCGCCAAGGCTCGTGGCCCGCACGAATAGCTTGAGCCTCCGGACCACGTCGATGGCCAGTTCCCTCCCCCCGTCGACTTCGAAGGAGAGCATGCCGCCGAAGTCTGACATCTGGAAGCGGGCGATCTCGTGGCCGGGATGGCTCGGGAGCCCCGGGTAGTGGACCAGGCGAACCGAAGGATGCTCGTTCAGGAACTCCGCGACCCTCCGGCCGTTCTCCGAATGGACCCGCATCCGGGCCGGCAGGGTCCTGGCGCCGCGGAGCACCAACCAGGCGTTGAACGGGGAGGCCACCCCACCGAGGACCCGACGGGCGTGGCGGGTCGCGTCGTACAGATCGTCGCCTCTGGCGAACACCAGGGCCCCCCCCATGACGTCGCTGTGGCCCCCGAGATACTTGGTGGTGGAGTGGAGGACGATGTCCGCTCCCAGCTCCAGGGGGCGCTGGAGGGCAGGGGTCCCGAAGGTGCCGTCCACGAGGAGCCGGGCTCCGGCCTCGTGGGCCATCGCCGCCACCGACCCGATCTCGGTGATGTTCAGGAGAGGGTTGGAGGGTGTCTCGGCCCAGACGAGAGCTGCCGGGGTGTGCAGAGCCCTGGCCAGGACGTCCGGCTTCCTCACGGGAACGAGCTCGCAGGAAAGGCCGGACCGTTCCAGGAAGTCCCGAGCCAGGAGCCGGAACGCGTAGTAGCTGTCGTCGGTGAGGAGAATGCGGGACCCGGGGGGAAGAGACTGGGCAACGGCGGCGCCAGCGGCGATACCGGAGGCGAACGCCAGAGCCGCTTCTCCACCGTCCATGGCTGCCAGCGCCGTCTCCAGTCTGGTCTGCGTGGGATTGGCCTCCCGGGCGTAGCGGTACCCCTTGAACTGCTCGCTCTCCGCGGTGAGCTCGAAGGTAGTGGAGAGATGGATGGGAGGAGCCACCGCCCCGGTCTCCTGGTCCGGCTCCCCCGCAGCGTGGATGGCCCTGGTCTCGAATCTCACGTCAGCCTCCGTTCCGCTCCGCGATGCGGGCCAGCCGCCCGTCGATCTCCTCCCTGGAGATCCACCGACCCCTCACCATCACCCCCTCCTGATCCCAGAGGCGGTCCAGGCCCTCGAAGGGATTCCCCCGCAGGAGGATCAGATCCGCCCGGTTGCCTCGGGCCACCGTACCGAAGTTGCCCTGTTCCAGAAGCTCCCGCTGGGCGTACTTCGCGGCGTTCCGTGTTCCCGTGACCAGGACCTCGTAGGGGGTCAATCCCGCTGCCTCCATGCTCTCCAGCTCGTGGCGGAGGGAGAAACCGGGGACGTTGAACAACTCAGGAGAATCGGTTCCCACCAGAACCCCCGCACCGGCCAACACCAGGGCCCGAAAGATCCGTCGCCGGACCTCCACCAGGAGTTCGGCCGTGTCGAGGTCCTCCGGCGGGGTTCCACGCTTCTGTCGCTCCCAGGCCTGCCGCACCCGGAAGGGAACGTACCGCATCTCCTCCAGTGCGAGCACGGAGTCGACGTTCAGCGGACGATAGAGATTCTCCCAGAGGTACAGGGTCGGGATCACCCAGGTGTCACTGGCGCGGGTGTGGGCCGCCATGGCTCTCATCTTCCGTCCCACGGCGGACGTGAGCATCTCCCGGAGGGGAACGAATCGTCCGGCGTCCAGGCGGGCCTTCACCGGGTCCGAGACCACTTGCTCGAGGTATCCGTCCATGTGGTCCACGTAGGAGATGCCCGTGGAGAGGGCGTGGCGCAGGCCCACGGAATCGGGGATGAGCCCCCCGAAGGTATATCCCCTTGAATGAGCCTCCTCCGCCATGGAATCCCAAACCAGGAGAGGCACGCCGTCGTGGATTACCTGGAAGTCGTAGCCCATGGACCGGTTGGACATCATGAAGGTGACGGCCGACTCCACGTCCTGGGAGTTGGACCCGTCCAGGGGCGGTGACCCCACGTACAGGGTAGGACCCAGAATATCCCCCGTGCTCACCTGGCGCTTGAGGGCCAGATGGTTCGGCAGCCCGAGAGCCCCGCGGACTGAGGTCACGTTGTTGGCCAGGTAGAGGAACATGTAATCATCCACCATCTGCGCGGGGTCTCGCGGGCCGGGGAGTATGGCGTGCATGTCCGCCAGACCGGGCATGAGGAAGAGGCCCCGTCCGTCGATGACGGTGGCCCCCGCCGGGACCTGGACCCGGTGGGAGGGCGCCACCTCCTGGATGATTCCGCCCCGGATGAGGACGGTGTGGTCCTCCAGGATCCGTTCCCGGTCCATGACCAGGACGTTCGTATTCACGAAGGCCACCTCCACCGACTGCGCCACGGCGGAGCTTGCCACGCAGAGACTGGCCAGCAGAACTCCCAGAGATCGTGTCATGAACTCCACTCCCCCTCCAGAGCCTCGATGCGAGCTCGCGGCATGTCCGTCTCCCCCCGAAGTGTATTCACCGTCCAAACTGGAAGGATGCCATCCGAATCCCCTGCTCCCCGGCCAACGTTTCCTCTGGGAAGGGATCCTCAGTAGACGTCCAGATCGTTCCCGTATGCCACGGGACCGGAAAAGGTACTGCGAACTTCCTCCAGAAGCTCCTCCGGGGTCGCGCCCCACAGGAGCTGGTGAGTCAGAACCAGGAATCTGGCCCGGGCTCGGGTCGCGACGCGTCCCACCTCCGGCGCTGAGGTATGGGATGCGGCGTGGTACCGTTGCCATTCAGGGCTCCGTCTCTGGAAGGCGGTCTCCGAATAGACTTCGTGAACGAGGATGTCGCAGCCGTCGCAGT
>JASFRP010000052.1:0-10486 GCA_050114895.1 Gemmatimonadota bacterium | reverse complement strand
AACCGGATGCACAAGAAGATGTTGGCGCTTTCCCGCTTGTGCAGGGCCCGGGGAAACGCCGAGGCGCCACGCCGGGCCCTGGGTAGAGCCCAGTGCAACGACGCGTACTGGCACGGGGTGTTCGGCGGACTCTACCTGAGGCACATCCGAGAAACCGTCTGGCGGAACCTGGCCGAGGCCGAGGGTCTCCTGCGCCGGGACGAGGCTCTGGGTTGGGAGGCCGAGGACCTGGACATGGACGGTCACTCCGAACTCTGGGTTCACTCCTCCGAGTTCTCGGCGTTGGTGAGCCCTCGCCGAGGAGGTGCCGTGGAGGAGCTCACGATCTTCGGAGCCGGCATCAACCTGGCGAACACCCTCACTCGGCGACGGGAAGCCTATCACGAAGCGTCGGGAAACGGAGCGGGGACGGACGAGGTCCGGGGGGAAGGCCACCACGAGGGGGAATCGGAAGGGAATGAGGAAGGCTCGGGGGGTGGGAGCGGGCCCACCGATGAGAACCTCGAGAGCGCGCCTTCCATCCACGATCTCGAGGAGGGTCTCCACTTCTCCGAATTGCCCCCTGTGGATCAAGAGGATCGAGCGATCCTCGTGGAGCGTGTCCTCAGGGGGGGAACCACGGGATCCGACTTCAGGCTGGGCCGTTTTCTCCCCCTTCGCAGCTGGGCTCGAGAGGCTCTCGAGGTGAGATCCGTCGCCGATGTCACTCCATCGGACGACGGGGACGTTTCCTACGGCCAGCCTGGATCATCAGAAGGTGGCCACACGGCACGGTCGTCAGAGTCTCTCCTGGAGATCCGGTTGTCCTCCGTGGAGTCCGGAGCGTTGGAGAAGACCCTCCGCTTCCGGACGGACGGGAGCCTGGAAGTTCGCTTCCGCTGGGACGCATCGGCCTACCCACCCGACGCCGTCTTCACCACAGAGCTGTCCCTTGGAGGCAGTGCGGAAATCCATGCGACCCCCGACGCCGAGGTCTGGCGGTTCCCGATCTCCACCTTCTCCAAGTCGGAACGGGGTTTCGACGAAACCGTGCAGGGAGAGGGGGTCCTCGTCCGGTGGCCTGTGGCCGAGGGAGCCTCCACCTTGCGGCTGAGACTGGGCTGAGTCCCCACTAGCCGCCTCCGCGGTGGACCGGCTCCTGGAGATCCGTCCTCCATCCTCGGGGGATGGACGAGCCACCCACCTCGACGCTCCACCCATTCAACCCCTACATTGCCCCTCTCTACGGTGGGCGGGGGGATCGTCATTCTCCCGTCCTCCGTGCGCGCGCGCCTGGGGGCCCGACGGTCTGCGCCCTCGAACGCAAACGACGGGCTTGAGGGGGAATTCATGAGACGGATTTTCGTAACCGGCGCCTCTGGACAGGTGGGGTCGGATCTCGTTCCCGCCCTTCGGCAACGGTATGGAAACGAGAACGTGCTGGCCACGGACATACGAGAGCCGGGGGGAGAGCTTGGTCGCACAGGGCCATTCGAGATCGTGGATTGCACCGATCACGATGCCATGGACAAGTCCGTCGCGGATTTTGATACCGACACCATATACCACATGGCGGCGATTCTCTCCGCGGTGGGGGAGGCGGACCCCCACAGGGCTTACACGGTGAACCTTGGTGGACTCGAGAACACCCTCGAGATCTCCAGGGTGCGGGAGTGCGCGGTCTTCATCCCCAGCTCAATCGCTGCCTTCGGGCCTTCCACGCCACCCGATCCAACCCCCCAGGTCACGATCCAACGGCCCACCACGATCTACGGCGTCACCAAAGTGGCCGGAGAGCTCCTGGCGGACTATTTCAATCTGCGCTTCGGCGTGGACACCCGGGGAGTCCGGTACCCTGGTCTGATCTCTTGGGTAACGGAGCCGGGCGGGGGAACCACGGACTATGCCGTCGAGATCTTCTACAAGGCGATACAGGATGGGCGATATACCTGCTTCCTGGGGCCCGACACGCAGCTCGACATGATGTACATGCCCGATGCCATCAAGGCCTCTATCGACATCATGGAGGCAGACCCCTCCCGTCTCGAGAACCGGAACGCATTCAACATCGCGGCGATGCAATTCACGCCCGAGGAGCTGGCTGCGGCGATTCGAAGACACATCCCGGGTTTCGAGATGGACTACGCCGTGGACCCGCTGCGACAGGCCATCGCAGACTCCTGGCCGAGAAGGCTGGACGACTCCGCCGCCAGAAAAGAGTGGGATTGGCAGCCGGACTATGACCTGGAGGCCATGGTGGAGGATATGCTTGAGAACCTGAGAAAGAAGTTGGCCTGAAACTCACCGAGGAAGAATCCATGCCACTCGATCGAATCACCGAGGTCCTCGAGACCCATGTGGCGAACCTGGAAGGGATGGGAACCGCCAAGGGTAGCGAGAAGGTCGTGACCAGGGTCATCCCGCCCACCGGGGAGATGGGCCCCCGTTTCAACCTGGATGGGGAGGGGGACAGGGCGTTCATTCGGATGAACTCCAACTCCTACCTCGGGATGTCCCTCAGACCCGAAATCATGAAGGCAGAGGAGGAGGGCACCGCGAAATACGGTGCCGGACCGGGAGCCGTCCGTTTCATAAGCGGGACCTACGATGTCCACGTGGAGCTGGAGCGGGCCCTGGCGACCTTCCACAGCCGGGAGGACGCCATGCTGTTCTCTTCGGCCTACGCCACGATCATGGGGACAATCAGCCCTCTCATTACCCCGGATACCGCCATCATCAGCGATGAGCTGAACCACAATTGCATCATCAACGCCATCCGTCTCTCCAGGCCCAAGGAAAAGGTGGTGTATCCCCACCTGGACATGGCCGCCCTGGAAAAGTCCCTGGAAGAGTCCAAGGGAAAGACGAAGCGGGCCGTGGTCATCACCGACGGGATCTTCAGCATGAGGGGCGACCACGCCCCAATGGATGAGATCATGGCCCTGGCCCGGAAACACGACCAGGACTATCCGGAGAACGTGGTGGTGGTGATGGATGATTCCCACGGCGTCGGGGCGTTCGGTGAGATGGGCCGAGGAACCGAGGAGTATACCTCCGCCCCCCCCGTCGACATCCTGGTAGGCACCCTGGGAAAGGCCTTCGGCGTGAACGGAGGATACGTGACCTCCAACGGGCCCGTAATCCGATTCCTGCGGGAATCAGCTCCCTTCTACATCTATTCCAACCCCGTCACGCCGGGGGAGGCCATGGCTGCCCTGGCTTCTCTCATGCTCCTGGACAGCTCAGAAGGAAGGAAGCTCCTGGCCCACCTCCGGGCCATGACGAGCCGTTTCGAGGCTGGACTCGGGAAGCTGGGGATGGAGACCATCCCAGGAGAACATCCCGTCGTTCCCCTTATGGTTCGGGACACGGGGAGAACCCGGGCTCTGGTGGCGCATCTGTATGCCAACGGCGTTCTCGCCACGGGATTGGCCTACCCGGTCGTACCTAAGGGAGACGAAGAGATCCGGTTCCAGATCAACGCCGACCACACGGAGGGAGACGTGGACCGGGTTCTGGAGATCCTGGCCGACTTCGCCGGGTAGCGGCATGGACGGAGACGACCGCTTCCATGAGAAACGCGTCCTCGTCACAGGAAGCTCCAGGCGCCTGGGACGGGAGGTGGCTCTTGCCCTGGCTCGACGCGGGTCCCACGTAGCGGTCCATTACAACTCGTCATTGGAGCCAGCGAAGGCTCTCTGTCGAGATTTGACGACCATGGGAGTCCGGGCCATCCCGGTCCCGGGCGACTTGTCCGACGAGGCGGCCGTGGGTCAGCTATTCCATGAAGCCTGGGCTGGTCTCGGGGGCTTGGACTTCCTCGTGAACAACGCCTCCGTGTTCCCATCCGGCCGAATGGACGAGATGGAAATCTCGGACCTCATCCCCATCATCCGAGTAAATGCCTGGGCCCCATTCCTCCTCACCCGAGCCCTGTGGCGCAAGGTCAGGGGTACGGAGAGGCGAGGGTCGGTAGTGAACCTCCTGGACACCCGGCTGGTGGGAGGAGACCTGGCTCACTCGGCCTACCACCTCAGCAAGGCCATGCTGTCAGAGATGACCCGGATGATGGCTCTGGAGTTTGCCCCGGAGCTCCAGGTGAACGGCGTCGCGCCCGGAGCCGTTCTCCCACCCGAGGAGCAGGACGAAACCTATCTGGAGACCCTGGCCTCGTCCCTGCCCCTCCGGCGGCGAGGCTTCCCCTCGGATATTGCCGAAGCCACCGTCTACCTTCTGGGCACATCCTTCGTGACGGGACAGACAATCTTCGTCGACGGGGGCCGTCACATCCGTATGGGAGGGAATACTTGAGCGACAAGATCCTCATCAAAGACCTCCTCATCCGGGGAATCATCGGTATCCACGAATGGGAGAGAGAGAAGAAGCAGGACATCCTCATCAACATCATCCTGGAAACGGACTGTCGGCCCGCGGGGAACAGCGATGACTTTCGGGACGCAGTGGATTACCGCGCCGTGACGAAGAGTGTCCTGACACTGGTGGAGGAGTCCTCCTTCTTCCTCGTGGAGAAGCTGGCAGAGGAGATCGCGAACATCTGCCTGAACGACCAGAGGGTGGAGGTGGCCCGGGTCCGTGTGGAAAAGCCGGGTGCGGTTCGCTTCTCCCAGAGTGTCGGAGTGGAGGTCGAGCGGCGACGTGGCGACGTCTGACACGGCGCCCCCCTCGGCCCGAGCCTTCGTGGGGGTGGGCAGCAACATCCAACCGGAAGAGAACGTTCTCGCTGCTCTGGCCCTCCTGGAACAAGACCCGGGGATCCGCATCGTAGGGATCTCCACCTTCTACCGGACGCCGGCCCTACCCGCCCCGGGTGCTTCCAAGGCATCTGTGGAAACCGAACCAGACTACCTCAACGGGGTCGTGGAGCTCCGAACCATCCTCGATGCAGGCACCCTCGCCGTGACATTGGAGGAAACCGAGACCGCCCTGGGGCGTGTGCGAACCGCGGAGAGATACGTTTCCCGCACCATGGACCTGGACCTTCTCCTCTTCCTCTCCCCGGCCCGCCTGAGAACCTCCGGGGTCTCCCATGGAGAGACCGCCCCTCCTCACCCGGAGATTCGGACCCGGGCCTTCGTGGCCGTACCTCTTCTGGAGTTGGCACCGGACCTCCTCCTCCCCCCCGACGGAACACCGCTCAAGGACATTGCCGATGCTTTCCCCGGGCCCGGCGGTGAGGCGGAAACAACCCTCACGGAACGGATTCGGGAACGTTTTCTGACAGAGTGACGACGATCCTCCATGGGGACCGCAAGGATCTCCGGGAACACCCGGGCTTCTCGGGCCTATTCTGGCACAACATCCTGGTCCGACAGCCCTAAGAAAACGGAATCGTCCATGACGGAGCTCAGAAGGAAGAAATGCACTCCCTGCGAGGGGGGAATTCCCCCCATGACGCTTGAGGAAGCCACTGCGATGCAGAAGGAGGTGCCGGGTTGGGAGGTAGGCGATGACGGTCAGGTTCTCCGGCGCCTATTTACCTTCAAGGACCACTACGAGGTGATGGCCTTCGCCAACGCCATCGCGTGGATCTCCCACACGGAGAACCACCACCCCAGCCTCACGGTCGGGTACAGCCGGTGCGAGGTAGTCTACTCTACCCACGCCGTGGAGGGTCTGACGGAGAACGACTTCATCTGCGCCTCCAAGGTGGACGCTCTCCTGGAGTAGCTGGCCCGCCCAGGGGCTCATCCCAAGGGCTGGGTCGGGTCTCTGCGCAGGGACCCACGGCCCAACTCTTCCTCTTTTCTATTTGCGTTTCTACTCAGATATCACCAGAGTGAAGAGTCCCGGGGCGGGACACCACACCGGACGCTGGGGCAGGCCCGTTCCCGGATCGGGCCTCAATCCCTCGAAGGTGCCCTGACAGGCGGAACCGAGCATGGAGGGAGGTCTACCACACGGGTCAGAGACAATTCTCCTCGTCGATGACGAGGAGATGCTTCGCGCGACCACCGCCCGAATACTCGAACACGTCGGATACCGGGTGATCCAGGCGGGATCCGCCGAGGAGGCCCTTCGGCTGGCCAGCGAATCCGATTTTCAGTTGCTCCTGATGGATGTGGTGCTCCCCCAGATGAGCGGGTTCAGCCTGGCCCACGAAATCGCCATCCACAAACCCGAGATCCGGATCCTCTATTCGTCGGGTTACGCCACGGATCAAATGCTGGAAGAGCAGTGGGAGAAGCGACCCGGCGTCGGGTTCATACAAAAGCCCTTCACGGCGGGAGCGATGGCCAGAGCCGTCCGAGATCTCCTGGACAAAAGCCTACCGGAACCCGGTGCTCTCGAGCCCATCACAGGGGGAACCGAGTCGGTGCTGGTGGTGGATGACGATGCCACCGCCAGGCGCTTCGTGGTGAAATCGTTGGAGCACCTCGGATATCACATCCTGGAGGCTCAGGACCCGGAACGGGCCATGGCCATCGCACTGAAGTCCAACGTGGACCTGGTGGTCACCGACCTGGACCTCCCGGGCATGACTGGCCAGACCATGGCCCGTGCCACCGCCCCCGAGAAACCTCACTTGAGATACCTCTTCGTGTCCGGCAACCCTCCGGTGGTCAGCAGACCGCCACCAGCCGTCCAGGATGCGGAGCCAATGGTCCTCTCGAAGCCGTTCAGCGCCGCAGAGCTTGGGGAAGCCGTGCGGAAAGCGCTCGACGCTCCCCTCTGAGCACGGCCGGACCCGGTAAGCCGGAAGGCCAACCGGATCCACTCAGCCAGGTTCGGCCCCGCCCCATCACGATCAGCTCTCCCCCAACATCTTCCAGGCCGCACCGGCTATGGCAGCATCCTGGGCCCCCACTCCCGTCAGGTCCACGACGATGGTTTCCATTCCCTCTCGCCCCACCCTCCGACCCAGAAGCACCTCCCCCAGCTCCGCATGGATCTCGTCGGCCGCGAGGACCCCTGCCTCCACGGCGTGATGGGTCTCGCCCAGGCGAAGGCACTGGTCCCTGGAATCCACCACCACCTTCCCAGCCCGTTCCATGATCCCCGTGGAAAGCTCCTGTTTGTCCGGTCCGTCGGCGCCCACTGCCAGCACGGTGACTCCCTCCTTGAGCCAACCGCCCTCGAGCAGAGGCGCTCTGCTGGGGGTGACCGTCACGACGAGATCGGCGTCTGCCACCGCTTCCCTTGGCGATGCGACACCTTCTACCGACACTCCGAGGAGGGGCGCCATCTCCTCTTCATAGGCACTGATCTCTTGTTGGACGGGACTCCACACACGAACGCTGCCGAGGGCGCGGACCCGGGAGATGGCTCGGAGTTGATACCGCGCCTGGGAACCAGCCCCGATGACCCCCACCTTCAGGCTGTGGTCCGGCGCCAGTAGTCTTGCCGCCAAGGCACCCGCAGCTCCGGTGCGCAACTCCGTCAGATATCCGTTGTCTCCTAGCAGGGCCAGAGGGAATCCGGTGGTCGCGTCGAAAACAAGCACCAGCCCCGACCCCGTGGGAAGCCCCCGCTCGGCATTGCGGTAGAACCCCGAGGCCACCTTCACGGCGAAGGTGGGCTCACCGCGCAGATACGCCCCCTTCACGTGGACTTCCCCCAGAGCCTCCGCCACCTCCATTCCCATCGGCGGCGGCTGGACCACTCGACCCTCGGCCAGCGCGGCGAAGGCCACCTCCACCGCCTCGAAGGCCTCTTCTTCACCCAACATTCCTCTCAGACGTTCTTCCTCGACGACGATCATGGGACGATACCCCTCCTGCCGTTTCCTCGGCTTCGATCTGCTTTCTCGAGGGGGTCTCCTTCCTCACTGGGTCGGGGAGCCCCCTTCAGGCGAGTTCCGTGTCATCCGTCCTTCGGAGGCGTCCCTGGGAAAGGAGCCAGTGTTCCCGCGCCAACGCCGCCGCGTCGGCTTCATCATGACTCACCAACAGGAGTGGAGTCCCACGGACCTCGACAAAGGCCCTCAGCTGAGATCCCACCTGGTTTCGGAGAGGCCTGTCCAGAGCCGAGAACGGCTCGTCCAGCAGGAGAAGCCGGGGATCGCTCAGGAGGGCTCGACCCAGGGCGACGCGTTGTTGCTCCCCTCCGGAGAGGCGCCTGGGCCGGCGTTCGAGGAGGTGGTCGACAAAGAGGAGTCTTGCCATCTCCTCCACCTGGGCGGGACTCCCCCCCCCATAGCTCAGGTTCTCCTTCACACTGAGGTGAGGAAAGAGGAGGTAGTCTTGTGGCACCCACCCCACCCGCCGCTCCCAGGGGTGCACGAAGACCCCCTGGTCAGTGTCCAGCCACACCTCTTCACCCACCCTTACCACTCCGGTCGCACGCTTCTCCACACCCGCCAGGATTCTGAGAAGCGTACTCTTCCCTCCCCCGGAGGGGCCGAAAACGGCTACCGTGAGTGCATCGCTTTCCAGGCGAATCTCCAGCTCACCGGCACCCAGCGGGACGCGGACATCCACCTCCAGCTTTCGGCGCTCCCCACCTTCCGGAGGAGTCCCCTCCCCGGAACCGCCCCGGTGGTAGACAGTCCTGTCACCGGACATGACGGAGCTCCATCTGACGACGCTGCCTCCGGGACAGCGCCTCGTACCCCAGGAGCGCCAGAAGGGAAAGGAGCACCGAGGCACCTACGAGAACCCAGATGGCTCCACGCCCCTGCGGGGACTCCAGGAGGGTATATACGGCAAGGGCAATGGTTCTGGTGCTTCCCTCGATGTTCCCTGCCAGAACCACCGTGGCTCCGAACTCTCCCAGAGCCCGGGCAAAGGCCAGGACAGCTCCCGCAGCGATGCCAGGAGTGGCCAGCGGTAACGTAACCCTGAGGAAGGTGGGCCAGGGGCGACGACCCAGCGTCCAGGAAACCTCCTCGTAGCTGGGGTCCACGACCTGGAATGCGTTGCGGATGGACACAACGTACAGTGGGAGCCCTACAGTGAGGGCAGCCAGCGTCGCTCCCAGGAGGGTGAAGGGAATGGGGAGGCCCAGATTCGCCAGCCACCCGCCCAGGGGCCCCTGCGATCCCAGGAGGCTCAGGAGAAGAAAGCCCGTCACCACGGGTGGCAGTACCAGGGGAACCAGCGCCACCGTGGCAAGAAAGCTCTTCCCGATGAAATCCTTCCGGGCCAGGATCCACCCGAGCCAGACCGCCGGGATGAAGCCGGCCAGCGTGGCCCCGAGAGCCACCAGGAGAGAAAGGCGCACCGCCGACCAGGGATTCGGCAAAGCTGTCGCCTCAACGCCCGTCGAGCCGGATGGGTGCGTTACGGTGACCAGAAACCCCTCAGTCTGAAAGGCTCGGCGAGCCTCAGCCGTCTGGCAAAAGTCCAGGAACCGCTGGGCGGCGTCGGCATGGGGCGCTCCCGCCACCACCGCCGCCGGATATGTGATGGGTGGATGCGCATCCTGGGAGAAGGTGAAGGTCACCCTCACGCGGCTTTCCGCCATGGCATCGGTCCGATAGACGATAGCCGCATCCACCTCACCAAGAGCGACCCATTCCAGTGCTCCCCGGACATTCCCGGCCCGGACCACCCGCGCCGCGACCGCATCCCAGATTCCTGTGGACTCGAGAGCCGCCTGGCCATATCGACCCGCCGGCACGTTCTCCCCGGCCAGGGCCAACCTATGAAGCCCCGGCGAGGCCAGACCCTCGGGAGATGTGGGTTCGAAGCTCCGGTCTTTCGGGACCACCACCACCAGCTCGTTCCCCAGCAGAGTGACCCGAGTGCCCGCCTGGATTCCCCCTCTTTCCTCCACCCAGTCCATCCAGGCCTCGTCAGCGCTGAAGAAGAGGTCCGCCGGAACCCCCTGGAGGATCTGAGGAGCCAACCGGGAGGTAGCGTCGAAGCTGAACCGGACCGGAGTGCCCTCCCTCTCTTCCCATATACCAGCGACTCTGGGCAGCACGTCCGTGAGGCTGGCTGCCGCCAGAACCAGGAGGGAGGAATCCGCCCCCTGGGCATCCATCCGAGTTGGTGCGCCCGAGACAACCTCCAGCGGCCCGCTTCCGGGAGCGGACCCGGGGGCCGCCCATGCCAGGACCGGCAGGGTCAGGACGCTGGACCGAACAAGCGCGCGGATTAGACGGGATGTCATTGCACGAGCTTAGGCCTGGGACGAGGGTCCAGCAAGACGCTCACGGAGGGTGGGAGCCGCTCAACGGTACCCACCAACCTTGACGTCCCTCCCCTCTCTTCCGATCGTTTGAAGCTTCAACACTTCTCTCCCAGCAGAATGAAGGTGGATCCATGACAAGGGAGCTCTCCCGGCACTTTTGGCGTCCGGCTCTTCTCCCGGCATTCGGCCTGATCCTGGGCGCGTGTTCCGAGGCCACCCACCCCGTCTCCGCCCAGGATTGCGACCCCGGGAACGGCGGACTTACGCTGCCCGACGGATTCTGCGCCTCGGTGGTGGTGGACTCCCTGGGGCCGGCCCGACACCTGGCTGTGGCCCCGAACGGGGATATCTTCGTGGCCCTGAGGAACAGCTTCGGCCCCGGACGCACCCCGCTGCCAGGCGGCGTGGTGGT
>JASFRP010000051.1:0-10518 GCA_050114895.1 Gemmatimonadota bacterium | reverse complement strand
CCGCGCTTCGGTCCCAGTCCTGGGCCACTCGCCGGACCTCCAGCCCGTACCGCTCCGCGAATCCGGCCCACATCTCGCCGAACCGGCCATTGCAGACGGCCACGAGAGTCTCTCCGGGCAGGAAGAAGTTCACTACGGCCCCTTCCATGGCTGCCCGCCCAGTACCGTGGATCGGGAGAATGTCGGCAGAGGCCGTCCCGAAGAGGGGGCGAGCCCCCTCGATGAGCTCCGAGAGGGCCCCGGAGAACTCGGGAGTCCGGTGGTGGAGGACCCGATGGCCCGCCATGAGAATCCGGTCCGGTATCCGCGTGGGCCCCGGCGTCATGAGGAGGGGCGGGTCCCCTGAGCTCACTCCAGGACCCCCTTGGCCCGGAGGGCCTCATCGATCTCGGCCTTGAATAGCTCGCCGGCCTGGATGGCGGCGATACGCTTCCTCTCCCGCTCCTCGAGCGCCTGGACCCGTTCCAGGACGAGGGCGGCGTGTTCCCATGGCACCACTGCCACCCCGTCCGCGTCGCCGACGACGATGTCTCCGGGCATCACGACGGTGTTCCCGCAGGCGATGGGGACGTTGATCTCCCCCGGTCCATCCTTGTCGCACCCGCCGGGGGTTACGGCGCGGCTGAAGGCGGGGAATGCCAGGGCCCTCAGCCCCTCCACGTCGCGGATGGCCCCGTCCACGATGATCCCGCCGAGCCCTGCCCCCACGGCGGTGTGACCCATGAGCTCGCCGAAGACGGCGCTGGTGGTGTTCCCGTTGGTAGTCACCACGACTACGTCTCCGGGTTGGGCCACCTCCAGGGCCTTGTGGACCATGAGGTTGTCACCGGGCCGGGCACTCACGGTGATGGCAACCCCGCTGAGAGGAAGTCCCGTCCGATTCACCACTCCCGGGTCCATGAAATGGAAGCGGCCCATGGCGTCGGCGACATTGGGTGCGGCCTTTCCCCGGAAGGCTTCCACGAGGTCGGCCGGGGGTCGCGGCACGTCGGTGATGATCCGGAAGCCAAGCTTGGGGGGCATGATGCTGCTCTCTCCTTTCCATTGGGAAAGGAGAAGGTACGGCCGCCCGGGAAGCGGTCGCCAGGTGAGGGCCAGCCCTCTGGCCGACCCCTCAGTCCGTCTTCAGGGCCGTCATGGGTGCCACCGACGCGGCCCGGCGAGCCGGGAGGTACACCGCCAGAGTGGCCACAGCCACCAGGACCAGGGGGACGCCCAGGAAAGCCACCGGGTCCAGGGCGCTCACGTTGTAGAGGAGCCCTTTTACCAGCTGGGCAGCCCCGGCGGCCCCCAGGAGCCCGGCCGCCATTCCCACCAGGGTCAGGCGCATCCCCTCCGCCAGCACCAACTTCAACACCCTGGGCTTGTCCGCTCCCAGGGCGACCCGGATTCCCAGCTCACGGCCACGTCGGGACACCGAGTAGGCCATGACTCCGTAGATCCCCACAGCCGCCAGGGAGAGGCCCAGGAGGCCGAAGATCCCCAGGACCGTACCGCCCAGCGCGGCCGGGAGGAGGGCGATGCCCATGTGGTCCTCCATGGTCTGGACGTCGAAGAGGGGGAGGTCCGGGTCGAGCCCGCGTACGACGGAACGGACCTCCCGGAGGACGCTCCGGGGATCGCCGGGGGTCCGGGCTACCAGCGTCATGCCGGAAGTGAAGAGCTCGCGCTGGGGAAGATACATGTACTCGCTGGGGGGTTCCCCCAGGCTCCGGTACTTCCCCGTTTCCACCACTCCGATGACGGTCCGGTCCTCACCGGCCGTGTGGACCACCTTCCCCAGGGCCGACTCCCCGGGCCAGAAGCGATCGGCGAAGCGCTTGTTGACGATGAGGACCGGGTTGCCGGAACCGTCGTCCTGACGGGTGAAGGTGCGGCCCTCCAGAAGCGGGACCCCCATGGCCTCCAGGTACCCCTCGGTCACCTGGGCGTACATGATGCTCCGGAGCTCCCCCTCCGTGAACTCGTACCCCGGGACCTCCACCCCGCGGTCGCTCCCCCCCAGTCCCAGGGGAAGCTGGTCCACCATACCGACTTCGGTAACGCCGGGAATGGCCGCCACCTCTTCCATGAGGCGATCGAGGAACTCCCGGGACCGGCCCTCTTCGTACCCCTGGAGACCCGGATCCATGGAGGCCACCAGGAGGTTGCCGGGCTGGCTGAACCCGGGATCGATCTCCGTGGCGCCCTGGAGGCTCCTGAGGAAGAGCCCCGAGCTGATGAGGAGGAGGACGGAGAGGGCCATCTGGAGGACCACCAGCACACTGCTGGTCCGGGAGCGGCCCGCCTTCCCGTCGACTTCACCCTTCACCGCGGCCATCGTGTTCGGGCTTGCGGCCTGCAGGGCCGGCGCCATGCCGAAGAGGAGGCCGGCGGCGAGAGAGATCACCAGCGTGAAACCCAGGGCCGTGTTGTCCAGGGAGACGGTGAAGTCCCAGGGGCCCTCCATGGGGGGGCGTACACCGGCGAGGATTCCCAGGGCCAGATGCGCCAGACCCAGGCCCGCGGCTCCCCCCAGGACGCTGAAGACCAGGCTTTCGGTGAGGAGTTGCCGGACGATGCGCCCGCGGCCGGCGCCTATACTGAGTCGGATCCCCATCTCCCGACGCCGGTCCCGGGCCCGGGCCAGGAAGAGGTTGGCCACGTTCACGCACGCGATGAGGAGGAGAAGCGCAACCACCACCATCATCACCGCACTCATCCCCACCTGGGCGTTCTTGAAGATGGGGTGGATCCCCGCCTCGTTCTGGAGGACCAGGGTGTGCCCGAGCTGGGTGTCGTATTGGTCCGGATACTCCTCCCGGAGTTGAAGGAGGAGGGCGTCCAGGACCTCTCGGGCCCGTTCCACCGTCTGGCCGTCCCGGAGGCGGCCCACGGCAGTCATCATGTTGTTTCCTCGGGCCTCGATGACGTCGTATCCCGGCATGATCTCACGCTGCATCATGAGGGGCACGTAGATGGGGACGGAGGCGAAGTTCACCGGGCCTTTGAACTCCGGTGGCGCCACTCCCACCACCTCCCATGTGTGTCCGTTCATCTGGATGGTGCGGCCCAGGACGCCGGGATCGGATCCGAACCGGGTCTGCCAGAAACCGTAGCCCAGGATCGCCACCGGGTGCGCCCCGGGTCCGACGCTCTCCTCGTCGGGGATGAAGGCGCGTCCCAGGGCCGGGGTGACGCCGTAGGTCTGGAAGAAGTTGGCGCTCACCGCCATCCCCAGGGTCCGCTCGCTACCCGCCTCCAGGGATAGGGAGACGGGGGTGAAGCAGTAGGCGGCCACGTCCTCGAACACCTCCCCCGTCCGGTCCCGGAGATCCTGGTAGTGGGGAATGGAGACGGACCCGTAGTCCATTCCGCCCCACTGCCGGTAGATCTGCACCAGCTCCTCGGGTTCCCGGACTCCTCCCAGGGGGCGAAGCAGGATTCCCCGCACAGCCGAGAAGGTGGCGGCGTTGAGGCCGATCCCCAGCGCCAGAGTCACGATGACGGTGACGGTGAAGAGGGGGTTCTTCACCACCATTCGAAGGCTGTACTGGAGGTCCCGCAGGAGGTCACCCATGGTCGTTTCTCGGTTGAAAGCGGAAGGAGAAGAGGCGCCCCGGACAATCAGGTCCTACGGTAACCGCCGGGGGGAGGTTTCCCCCGAGCCCGGGGGTGCGGCGCCTCCAGTCGGGAGATGCCCAACTGCGGATTCCGCAGTTCTCCTGCCGGATCCGCAGTCGCATCCCCTCTCTCTCTCCCCGGAAACCGCAGAATCACTGGGTTTCTTCCCTGGCACCGTTGATGCCCTGTCTATGGGGCGGATACGGTCCGGGTGCGGCCCGGGCCCGATTCCAGGCGCAGATGGCGGCAGGCGAGCTTGACCGCACATCGAAACGAACCGCAGACGAACGAGAGAAAAGAAGGCGTATCATGAAATCGCGGAAACTCTGGATCATCCTCGCCGTCATCGCCCTGGCAGGTGTGGCGTACGGCGTTACGGGCAAGGGCTCGGGGGAGGGGATCGGGTACCGGTTTGTGGCGGTGGAGCGGGGCACGGTGGAGGAGGTGGTGACCAGCACGGGGACGATGCAGCCCACGGAGACCGTGGAGGTGGGGACCCAGGTCTCAGGTCTCCTGGCCGCGGTCTACGTCGACTTCAACGACCGGGTGAAGGAGGGAGACCTTCTGGCCCAGATCGATCCCACCATCCTTCGTCAGGAGGTCCGTTCGGCAGAGGCCAGCGTCGCCCGGAGCGAGGCGGAGTTGAACCAGGCCCGCCGGGATCTGGCCCGGATCACCGAGCTCTTCGAAGCGAAGATCTCCACGGCATCCGACATCGAAACGGCCCAGTACCAGTTCGACGTCGTGGAAGCTTCCTATAAACAGGCCCAGATCTCTCTGGAGAGGGCCGAGCGGAATCTGGAATACACGGTGATCCGTGCTCCGGTGGACGGTGTCGTCATCGAGCGGGCGGTGGATGCGGGGCAGACCGTGGCCGCCAGCATGTCCGCCCCGGTCCTCTTCGTCATTGCCCGCGACCTCTCCGAGATGGAGATCCTGGCCTCGGTGGACGAGAGCGAGATCGGGCTCATCCACCAGGGGCAGGAGGTGGAGTTCACGGTTCAGGCCTATCCCGAGAAGACGTTCCAGGGGAGGGTGAGCCAGGTGCGCCTCCAGTCCACCGTGGTGGAGAACGTCGTCACGTACGGCGCAGTCATCAGCGTGGACAACTCCGATGGGAGCCTCCTGCCGGGCATGACCGCCACGGTGGAGTTCATCGTGGCCAGGGCGGAGGATGTGCTGAAGGTTTCCAATTCGGCCCTCCGCTTCCAGCCAACCCAGGCCATGCGTGAGGAGCTGGCGGCGGCTCGGGAGAAGAGCGTCGCAACCGCCGGCGTCCTCCAGGCCGCTCAGGCCGTGGCGCCGACGGGAGAGGGGAGTGTGGTGAGGGGTGGAGCCGCCGGCGGGTCAGAGGGCTCGGCCACGGGCAGCATCGATACCGGAGCACGCAGCGCCGGGTCCGAATCGTCCTTCCTCTACTTCCTGGACAGGAACGGGAGGCTGGCGGCGACCCGTGTGGAGACGGGGATCACGGACCGGCAAAGCACTGTGGTGAGCTCCCCGGAACTGTTCGAAGGGATGCAGGTCATCGCCGCCGTGGGTTCAAGCAGCGTCGCCGCCAGCGCCGGTACCGCAGCCTCCAACCCGTTTCAGTCCCAGAGCGGGGCCCGGCGGCCCGGCCCCCCCATGATGTAAGAGGAGAGCGGACCATGAACACTCAGAAAACTCCGCTGATCATCCAGGCCCGGAACCTCACCAGGGTCTACCGAATGGGGAGCACGGAAGTGCGGGCACTGAGGGGGGTGGACCTCACGGTAGAACCGGGAGAGTTGATGGCCATCATGGGCGCTTCGGGCTCCGGGAAGTCCACCCTCATGAACATCCTCGGGTGTCTGGACCGCCCCACCAGCGGCACCTACACTCTGGACGGCGCCCGGGTCGACACCCTCAGCAAGAACGAGCTGGCCGACGTACGAAATCAGAAGCTGGGGTTCGTCTTTCAGGGCTTCAACCTCCTTCCCCGGACCACCGCGCTGGAGAATGTGGAATTGCCTCTCCTGTATGACCGGACCGGCCGGAAGATGGAGACCCGTGGAATGGCTGCCAGGGCTCTGGAGCGAGTCGGGCTGGGCAACCGCATGGACCACGAGCCCAGCGAGATGTCCGGAGGCCAGCAGCAGCGCGTGGCCATCGCGCGGGCCCTGGTGACGGAGCCGGCGGTGATCCTGGCCGACGAGCCCACGGGAAACCTGGACTCCCAGACTTCGCTGGAGATCATGAGCCTCTTCCAGAAGCTGAACCGGGAAGGCACCACGGTCCTCCTGGTCACCCACGAGCCGGATATCGCAGAATACGCGCAGCGCATCGTGGAGCTCCGGGACGGCGTCGTGATCCGGGACGAGCCTGTACTGGCGCCCCGGTGGGCCGAGGAGGACGCTGCGGAATACCACGAGCCGGAAATGGCAGGCGTGAGATGAAGAACGACATCCTCCTGAAGATCGCCGGGAAGAGCATCCTGAAGAACAAGATGCGGACCCTCCTCACCATGCTGGGGGTCATCATCGGCGTGGGCGCGGTGAGCGTCCTGGCCGCCGTGGGCACCGGGGCCAAGAGCCAGATCGAAGAACAGATCCAGAACCTGGGGACGAATCTCATCGTCATCACCGCCGGGTCCACCAGCCAGGGAGGCGTGAGTCAGGGTGCCCAGAGCTTCAACCGGCTCTCCCTGGACGATGTGGAAGCCCTGGAAGGGCAGTCCTTCCTCCTGGCAGGGGTCTCGCCCATCATCAGCTCACGGGCGCAGATCGTGGGCGGCAGCGGAAACTGGGTCACCTCCGCCGAGGGGGTGGACGTGGACTACACCGTCATCCGGGATTGGCCCCTGGCCTCCGGCGCTTTCTTCCAGCAGGAGGATCTGGGGAGCAACCAGAAAGTGGTGGTATTGGGCAGCACGGTGGCCGAGGCCCTCTTCCCCTACGAGGACCCGGTGGGTCAGCAGATCCGGGTCCGTGACGTTCCTTTCTCCATCATCGGGGTCCTGGCCCCCAAGGGGCAGACAGCCAACGGACGGGACCTGGACGACGTCATCCTGGTTCCCTACACCACGGCCCAGACCCGGCTCTCCGGGCGGCAGTTCATTCCCCAGATCCTGGCCAGCACCTACACCCCCGAGGACATTCCGGCGGCGCAGGAGGAGATCCGGGCCATCCTGCGGGACGCCCACGGTCTTGCCTTGAACGAGTCCGACGACTTCGAGGTGCGAAACCAGAGCGAGCTTACGGAGACTGCCTCCGAGACCGCACGAATCATGACGCTCCTCCTCTCGGCCATCGCGGGGATCTCCCTCCTGGTGGGGGGCATCGGGATCATGAACATCATGCTCGTCTCCGTCACGGAGCGGACCCGGGAGATCGGCCTGAGGTTGGCTCTGGGGGCACGAGGCGCGGACGTCCTCACGCAGTTCCTGGTGGAAGCCGTGGTCATGAGCCTGGCCGGCGGCGTGGTGGGGGTGGCCCTGGGGTTCACGGGCAGCGAGATCGTGAAGGCCGTCACGGGGTGGAACACCATGATCTCTCCCCAGATCGTCCTCCTGGCCCTGGGCTTTGCCGGTGGGGTGGGTGTGTTCTTCGGCTTCTATCCCGCACGGCGGGCCGCGGCCCTGGATCCCATCGAAGCTCTCCGGTACGAATGACACCGAGGGCTGGCCGTCAGGCGGTCGTCGGCCGAGTATTACACGGGAGGGGGGGCGCCTTCGGCCGAGCAGCTACGAGGCGCGGGGGGGGGCGGTGAGGCAGCTCCACGAGAAGACGCGGATGGACGGGCCAGGAAGGGATCGCCCATGGCGGCCAGGATGAAGAGAAGGATGTCCGGAGTGCGTTGGGGGTGGCTGCTCACCACCCTGGCCCTGGGCATCGCCCTGGCGCTGGCATCCTGGGCAAACTACCGGAGCGTTCAGAACGCCGTGTCCACCCTCGATATCGGCCAAGTCAGGGTCTTCGAGGGGGACGTGATGAGCGCCCTCCGGGGGACGGGGCTGGGACCCCCGCTCCCGGATCTGGACAGCCTGGTGGCTGCCCATGCCGACACGGGTCTTCGCTTCGTTGGAGTCTATTCTCCCGAGGAGGGCCTGACGACGCTGGGGGGCACGTCGCTGGCGGAGCCCATCGAGCCCCCCAGGAGGTCAGAGGGGCGAGATCTGGTTCGGGTCGGAGACCGGATCCGAGCCTTCCTTCTTTCCCCTCCGACCCGGGGCCGATCCCGGACGGAAGCCCGCAGCGTCCTGGTCGTGGAGTTCGAGCCCCTGGTGGCGGGCCAACTGGTGGACAGAGCCTTCCGTTCCCTGGTCCTGGGTCTCTTGGCTGCGGGTCTTTTGATGCTGACTGCACTCCTCTTCTGGCGGGCGTCCCTGCGGCGGGAAGCGGAGGAGCGGGTCATGGAGGAGCAGCGGAGGCTGAGCACCGTGGGGGAGATGTCCGCCATCCTCGCCCACGAGATCCGAAACCCGCTGGCCTCTCTCAAGGGACACGCCCAGCTCCTGGCAGAGCGCACGCCGCCCGAGTCCCCGGAGCGGGGGAAGGTGGACCGGATCGTGGCGGAGGCGCACCGACTGGAGACACTCACCACGGACCTCCTGGACTTCGTTCGCACGGGGCCCCTGGACCTCCAACCGGTCAGGATAGAGGATCTCCTCCGAAAGATCGTCTCGGAGGCGGGAGGTGTGGCGGTGACGTTGGAGGCCTCCCACGCGCCGGAGCGCTGGCTCATGGACGAGCGCCGGATGGATCAGGTTCTGCACAACCTCGTGCGCAACGCCGTGGAAGCGTCGCCGGAGGGGGCGCCCATCGAGGTGAGGGTAGCCCGGGAGGGAGACGCTCTGACGGTGTCCTTCCTGGACCAGGGAGAGGGGATTCCGGAAGAGAGCCTCGACCGGATCTTCGAGCCCTTCTTCACCACGCGCACCAGGGGAACGGGGCTGGGGTTGGCGGTGGCCCGGCGCATCGTGGAGCTCCACGGGGGGAAGCTCACCGCCCGGAACCGCTCGGAGGGGGGAGCAGAGTTCCGCCTGACCCTGGAGGAGAAGGGCCGCTGACATGGTCTCCATTCTCATCGTGGACGACGAGGAGGGCATCCGGGAGTACCTGGCGGACGCCCTGGCCGGGGAGGGAAACGTCACCGTCCAGGCCGCGGACGGGGTGGAGGCACTGGGGCATCTGGCCAAACAGTCCTTCCAGGTGATGATCACTGATCTCCGGATGCCCGGGGCCCTGGACGGAATCGATCTTCTCCGGAAGGCCCGGGCGGAGAGCCCCGAGACGGAGGTCATCGTCCTCACGGCCCACGGGTCCGTCGACTCGGCGGTTGAGGCCATGAAGCTGGGAGCCTTCGACTACCTCCAAAAGCCCATCGGGAGCCCGGCGGAGCTCCGTCTGCTGGTGGGGCGGGCCCTGGAGCGCAGGAGGCTTCTGGCCCTGAAGGACCAGACTCGCCGGGATGTGGAGGCCAACCCGCCTCTGACCTTCGGGGACCCGGTGATGACCCCGGTGGTGACCGCCATCGAGAAAGTGGCGCCCACGAACGCCACCGTCCTCCTTCTGGGGGAGAGCGGCACCGGGAAGGAGGTGGCGGCCCGGACCATCCACCAGCTCAGTGCCCGGAGGGACGGCCCTTTCGTTCCCGTGAACTGCGCCGCCATCACCGAGACCCTGATGGAGAGCGAGATCTTCGGTCACGAGGCGGGAGCCTTCACCGGGGCCACCAGCTCCCGGCGAGGTCGCCTGGAGTTGGCGGACGGTGGGACCCTCTTCCTGGACGAAATCGGCGAGCTCAGGTCCGAGCTCCAGGCGAAGCTCCTCCGGGTGCTCCAGGAGCGGAGGTTCGAGCGAGTGGGAGGCACCCGGACCATCCAGGTGGACGTTCGGTGGATCGCCGCCAGCAACCGGGACCTGGAGGGCATGGTCGGTGAGGGCGCCTTCCGTGAGGACCTCTATCACAGACTGGCGGTCTTCCCCCTCACCCTCCCCCCTCTCCGGGAGCGGAAGGAAGACCTCCTTCCCCTAGCGGAGAGCCTTCTGGCACGGATCTGCGGTGATCTGGGGCGCCCTCCCTTGCGCCTCGACGACTCGGTGGGCGCCTTGCTCAGAAAGGCTCACTGGTCCGGTAACGTCCGGGAGCTGGCCAACGCCCTGGAAAGGGCAGCGATCCTGGCCGACGGGGAGCGCCTCAGTGCCGAGGACCTCTCAGGCTCCCTGGGTCGGCCGGGAGTTCCGCCTCAGGAGAGGCCCCCCCGGACCATGGCCGAGATGGAGGAAGCGGCGATACGGGAGGCGCTGGAGGCCGCCGGGGGACATCGGAAGAAGGCGGCCGAGATCCTCGGGATCGGGGAGAGGACCCTGTACGACAAGCTGCGGCAATACGGGATCAAGTGACGGGTCGGATCTGACGGATCGGGGGGGGTGGATGGAATCGTTGGGAATTGCCTCCTCTCCCCCCACCTCCCACTTTCGCACCTGGATCCTGCTACCCTGTCCACCTCAGATAATCTTGAAGGTGATGACCATGAGAACGCGCTTCTCCCTTTCCGGCTCGCTCCTTATTCTGGCGGTCATCGGTCCCGCGCTGGCAACCGCCCAGGCGCTGCCCCAGGTCGGGGTAGCGGATGTGGACTCTCTCTTCGTGGAATTCGATGGGACCCGGACTCCCGGCTGTGCTGTGGGAGTCAGCCGAGCCGGTGAGCCGGTCCTCCTGCGAGCCTACGGGATGGCCGACCTGGAGCACGACGTGACCAACCGGGCCGAGACCATCATCGAGCCTGGTTCGGTGGCGAAGCAGTTCACGGCCGCGGCAACGGTTCTCCTGGCCCTGGACGGCCTGATCTCCTTCGACGATGACATCCGGACCTACTTCCCGGAGCTGCCTGATTACGGGGATGTCATCACCATTCGACATCTCATGAACCATACCAGCGGACTCCGGGAC
>JASFRP010000050.1:0-10532 GCA_050114895.1 Gemmatimonadota bacterium | reverse complement strand
GGGGCCGTAGCCTCCTGGTGGCGTCCCAGATGGCCCTGGCCCTGATTCTTCTCGTGGGCTCGGGCCTCATGGTCCGGAGCTTCCTGCATCTGAGGGCGGTGGACCCCGGATTCGAGGCCAGCCCTGACATTCTGACCCTTTCCTTCGGTCTGCCCGCCTCCGAATACCCGAGCGGGCAGGCGGCGGCGGCCTTCAGCGAGGCACTGGTCACAGGTATCCGAGGACTCCCGGGTGTGGACGCCGCGGGCGTGGTCACCTGCCTCCCGCTGGACGGATGGTGCAGCGGAAACCACGTGAGCGTGGAAGGTCGGGTGGTGCCGGAGGGAACCCTTCCGCCCGTCGTGGCGGTGCGACGAGCCGGACCGGAATACTTCCGGACCATGGGGATCGAGGTCCTGGAGGGACGGGCCCTGGACCGGGCCGACACTGAGGGGGGCCAGCCCGTCGTGGTGATCAGCCGGTCGCTGGCGAGGGGCTACTTCCCCGAGGAAGACCCGCTGGGCCGGCGTGTGGCGTTGGGGGGGGATACCACCTGGAGCACCGTCGTGGGCGTGGTGGAGGATGTCCCGGCCCTGGACTTGATGCGGGTCGGTGATCCTCTCATCTACTTCCCTCTGGTGGGGCCAGCCATTACGGGAGTGTCCGCCCGGAACGGAGCGGTGGCGGTCCGGGCACGGAACGCCGGGGGGCTCCTGAGTGCGATCCGGGCCCGGGTCGCCGACGTGGATCCCGACGTCGCCATCGCCCGGGTGCGGACGACGGAACGGATGGTGGCCGATGGAAGCGCCCGCATGGCCTTCACCATGGTGCTCCTGGTCCTGGCCGGGGGCGTCGCGATGGTTCTGGGGGTCGTGGGGATCTACGGGGTGATCTCGTATCTGGTGGGCCGTCGCCGGGCGGAGATCGGGGTGCGCATGGCCCTGGGCGCCCGCCCCTCGGAGGTGAGGCGGATGGTGGTGCGGGAGGGGGCTCGGGTGGCCGGGATTGGGCTGGTGGTGGGAATGGCAGCGGCCTTGGGCCTCACCCGGCTGATGGGGGCCCTCCTCTTCGAGGTCGAGCCGACGGATGCTCCAACCTACGCCGTGGTGGGACTCGGCCTCTTTGGGGTGGCCCTGGTGGCGTCCTGGGTCCCGGCCCGGCGAGCCGCGTCCACGGATCCGGCTCGGGCCCTCCGGGCGGAGTGAGGATTTCGGGGACCGTCCCCGTCACTCGGTCCGCAGCGCCGCCATGGGGTCCGTCCGCGATGCCCTCCGGGCCGGCAGGAATCCTGCCAGCGCCGCCACCGCCAGCAGGATGGCCACCATGGAGCCGAAGGTCAGGGAGTCCGTGGGCTCGACCCCGTACAGAAGCGAGGCGATGAGACGGGAGGCGGCGTAGGACCCGACTCCGCCGATGACGATCCCGATCCCGGCCAGGGTCATGGTGCGGGCCACGACCCGGGTCAGGACCTGGCCTCCGGACTCTCCCAACGCCATCCGGATCCCGATCTCCGGGACGCGCCGACTCACGGTGTAGGAGAGGACGCTGTAGATCCCCAGGGCTGCCAGGAGCAATGCGGTCCCTGCGAAGGACCCCAGGAGAATCAGGGTGAACCTCCGGGGGGAGACGGCCTTGTCCACGACGGACTCCAGCGTGTGGAAGTCCCCGGTAGGCAGGGTGGGATCGGTGGATTCCAGTGCCCGCCTGACCCCAGGAATCAGGGTCTCCGGCGGCAGGGAAGAGCGCACCACCATCTCCAGTGTCGGCCAGCCCGACTGGGTCATGGGGATGTACATCTCCCCCCCGGAAGCCTGTTCCAGCGCCTGGTGCCGGACGTCTCCCACGATCCCCACCACTTCCCATTCCTGCCCGGCCATGAGGATGATGCCCCCCAGCGCCTCCCGTTCCGGAAAGACCTCACGGGCGGCGGTCTCGTTGACCACCAGCACCGGCCGGGTCTCGTCGGTGTCGTCCGCGGTGAAGTACCGCCCGGCGAGGAGGGGGATCTCCATGGCCTGGAGGTAGCGGTGGTCGATGATGCGAGGGAACACGGAGGGGTTTTGCCCCTCGTCATAGACCACCCCCTGAGCCCGGATTCCCCACGTCCGGTTCCGGCCCAGAGGAAGACAGTCGCTGAGCCCCACGGCCTCCACGCCAGGCACCGTCATGACATTGGCCACGAGCTGATCGTAGTAGACGTTGGCCGAGGCCAGATCCTCGAACGGCGCAGGGGTGTCCACCCGCCAGGACATGGCGCCCGCCGGCTCGTAGCCCAGGTTCACGTCCATGACCCGGGAGAAGCTCCGGAGAAGGAGGCCGCCTCCCACCAGGAGCACGCAAGAGAGGGCCACCTCGGCCACCACCAGGCCCTCCCGCAGGGCCGCGCTCCGTCGCCCTTCGCTGGAGCCACGGCTCGAATCGCTCATGGCTGCCGCCTCCCGTCCGCTGGCCATCTGCAGCGCCGGAACGACCCCGATGATCAGGCCCGCGGCCAGGGCCACGGCGAAGCTGAACAGGAGGGTGCTCCCGTCCACCGATACCGAGTGCAGCATGGGGATCCTGACGGCCGAGGTGCCGGCCACCAGGGACGTGGCGCCGAAGGCGACGGCCACCCCGATGGCCCCGCCGGCCAGAGCCAGGATCAGGCTCTCGAAGAGGAGCTGCCGGGTCAGGCGGTGACGGCTGGCCCCCAGGGCGCTTCGCACCGCCATCTCCTTCTGGCGGTTGGGGCCCCGAGCCAGGAGGAGGTTGGAGAGGTTGGCGCAGGCGATGAGCATGACCGCCCCCGCCGCGGCGGCGAGAAGCAGCATGGCGGACCGGACACTCCCGGAGATCTGCTCTTGGAGGGGGCTGACGGCCGCGTCCAACCCCCACCGGTCCGGGTCGGCTTCCTGGAGCTGGTCCACGATGAGATCCAGCTCGGCCTGGGCGCTCTGCACGGTGGCTCCCGGCCGCAGCCGCCCGATCATGGCCAGGGTGTTCCCCCACTGGTCCGTCTCGTCGCTGATGGGGAAGGGATAGAGGAAGTCCACCTCGGAGCCGGGGGTGAAGATGGACGAGAAGTCGAAGTCGGGAGGCAGGACTCCCACCACCTCGTTGGCCTCGTCGTTGAGAACGATGGACCGACCCACCATGCCCGGATCGGCGGCGTATCGCCGGGTCCAGAAGCCGTGGGTGAGAATCACCGCCGGCCGGCCGTCCCACACGCTCTCCTCGTCCACGAAGTTGCGGCCCACCAGGGGATCGATCCCCAGCGTCGGCAGGAAGTCCTGCGCCACCCCCACCCCTACCAACCGCTCCGGAAGGCCGTCTCCGGACAGGTTGTAGCTCTCGTACTCGAAGAAGGCGAAGTACCCGGTCAGAGCCTCGAAGGACTCGTTCATGGACCGGAAGTCCCGCAGGTTCGAAGTCCTGGACGTCCTCATGGACATCCCCCCCGTGCGCTGGTTCGCCACCCATACCAGGTCTTCCGGATGATGGAAGGGCAGGGGCTTCAGCATCAGGGGGTTCATGACGCTGAAGACGGCCGTGGTGGCACCGATGCCCAACCCCACGATGAGCGCCGCGAAGAGGAAGAACCCGAGATCCCTGCGCAGGGCTCGGAGGGCGTAGCGAACATCCTGGACAAGACCGGCCATTGAGGTAACTCCCGACGGGGAACGATGACTTTCCCGCATGTCTTGTTGGACGGCGTCCAACGGTCGTTCGTTTCAAATCGAGGATCATGAGGGCCCAGGCCCGAGTCCTTCCTTCACGTCCTCCGAAACGCCTCCACCGGATCCACCCGAAGGCCCCGCCAGGCAGGGAGGACGCACGCACCCAGCGCCACCAGGAGGAAGACTCCCGTCACGCCGGCAAAGGTGGCGGGATCCGTAGCGCTGACCTGGAAGAGCATCCCCTGCACCAGGCGGGTGACGGCTGCGGCGCCCCCGATCCCCAGGACCGAGCCCAAAGCCACCAGGAGCATTCCCCGATTCACGATCATCCCAATCACTCGCCCGCCGGTGGCGCCCAAGGCCACCCGGATCCCGATCTCGTGCATTCTCTGGTTGACGAAGAAGGCCAGCACGCCGTACAGGCCCAGAGCTGCCAGAGCCAGGGCGACGACGGAGAACAGGGTGAGGGCGGTGGTGATGGACCGGGAGCCGGCGATGGAGTCGGAGAGGGCATCCTCCATGGTGCGGGCTTCGCTCAGGACGATGTCGCCGTCCAGCTCCCAGATCCGCTCCTGAATGGGGCGGACGAGACTGGTGGGCGCCACCGTGGCAGCCACGGCCAAACGCATGGTGGGCTCCTGGAGCTGGGCGTAGGAGAAGAACACGGCGGGCCGGGGAGCCCGTGAAAGGGAAGTGAGGAGGTGGTCCTCCACCACGCCCACGATCTCGAAGGTGGCGGATACCTCGCCCCCCATGTCCAGGGCCACCTGGCGTCCCACGGCGCTCTCGCCGGGGTAGAGTATCTCGGCGGCCCTCCGGGTCAGGACCACCACGGGAGGTGATCCTTCTCCGTCGGTCTCTTCCAGGACTCTCCCTTCCACCAGGGGAATCTCCATGGTCCGGAAATACCCGGGCAAGATGAGGCGCCGATCCGCCGTGGGGATCTCGCCCTCGGGAGGGTCCTCCGGGTTCCAGAAGCGGTAGTTCGCCCACGGGTGGAGTACCGGGAGGCGATTCACCAATGCCACGCTTTCCACTCCTGGCAGCGCTTCCGCCTTCTCCTTCAGCCTTTCAAAGAACTGGAGGCGACGCTCCCCGCCGGGATAGTCCGCGGAGGGAAGCGTCACGGTGGCGGTGAGGAGGTCGTCGGTCCTGAAGCCCGTCTCGACCCCCTGGAGCCTGGCGAGGCTCCGAATGAGGAGCCCGGACCCCACCAGGAGGACCAGGGAGAGAGCCACCTGGACCACGACCATCCCGCCCCTCCATCGGATACCACTCCCCGATGCGGTCCGCCTGGCGCCGTCTTTCAGCTCCCGGGCCGGACTCGCCCTGGCCGCAGCCAGGGAAGGGAAGAGCCCAACGAGAAGGACAGTACCCAGGGAAAGAGCCAGGCCGACGCACAGCATGGGGCCGGACACGCCGACCAGCCGGATCCCCAGAGCGTCCAGGGAGACGAACCTCAAGATCGCTTCCTGGAGCCAGAGGGCCAGGACGACTCCCATCCCACCCCCTGCCAGAGCCAGGAGGGAGCACTCCACCAGGAGCTGGCGGGTGATGCGGGAGGCGCCGGCTCCGAGAGCGGACCTGACGGCCAGCTCCGAGGTGCGGGTAGCTCCCCGGGCGATGAGGAGACTGGCGACATTCCCGCAGGCGATGAGGAGGAGGAGGACAACGGCCCCCGTGAGGACCAGGAGGTTCTGCCGGGCGTCTTCCACCATCACTGAATGAACCTCGTCCAGGCGGAGCCCCCGTCCTTCGTTGGTGTTGGGATAGGCCGCCTGAAGTTGACGGGCGATGACGTCCATCTCGGCCTGGGCCGTCTCCAGAGTCGCACCCCGGGCCAGTCGTCCTACCGTCAACCAGTTGGTGTAGAAGCGGGTCTCGGGGCGGCTGTTGCCGGGCCATGGAGGCTTCCAGAGGTCGGTCTCGTAGTAGAAGCGGAATCCATCGGGCATGACCCCCATGACGGTGAGGGGCTCACCCCTCACCGTGAGGGACCGACCCACCACCTGGGGATCCCCCCCGAACCAGCGTTGCCAGAACCCGTGGCTGATGACTACCTGACCACCGCCTCCTGACGGCTGTTCGTCGATGGTGAAGGTCCCTCCCAGGAAGGGCGCTACGCCCAGCGTCTCGAAGAGGTTGGGGGTGACTTCGCAGATGCGGGCCTGCTCGGGCTCCCCCGTCCCACTGACGGTGATGAGCCAGGAGCCGCCTCCGAAGGCGGCCAGGGACTGGAGAGATCCGGCCCGGTCCCGGTAGTCCATGTAGTCGGGAAACGACGCCCATGGCCACACCTCCCCGCGGTAGGTGCCCCGCCCCATGACCAGGTGATCCGGCTCGGGGAAGGGCAGGGACCGCCCCATGGCCGCGTTCAGGACGGAGAACATGGCGGTAGAGGAGCCGATCCCCAGGGCCAGGGTGGCGATGGCTACTGCGGTGAAGCCCGGTGAACGTCGAAGGGAGCGGAGGGCGAAGCGGAGATCCAGGTTCAGCCCCGAACCTGCGCCGCCCTGCCTCCCGGGTCCGGTCCGGTCCCGTTTGGGTGGCGGCAGCATCCGCAGTCCCATGTGGAGCCTATCTCGAATGCGCATATAATGAATCCCCGTGCTCGAGCTGGTCCCTTGATGAGACGACGAGTAGGGGGGAGAAGTTGGAGGGGAACTCCGGGCAGCGGAATCGGGGAACAGGAGGAATCGTCAGGCGCGGCCGCGGTCCACCAGGTGCCCGAGGCCCATCTCCCGCAGGATCTGCCGGTAGCGCGGGTCCTCCCGCCATAAGATGTGGCGGGGTACCGCCGTGATGTAGAGGAGGCTCGGGTCGCGGTCGCGCTGAGCCTGGGTGAGATATTCGAACGCGCGATCCATCTCGCCGACGGCCGCGTGGCCCGCGGCGAGCCAGAAGGGGGACACGTATTCGCTCTCCGCTCGCCTGCGCATCTCCCCCAGGAGCTCCCGGGCCCGGCGGCGGTCACCCACCTCGGCACCCGCGACGACGATGACCACGCCGACGACCGCGATGGCCTGTCCACCCGACAGGGCCAGTGCCCGCTCCGCCGCGGCCAACGCCTTTTCGCCGTCACCCCGTCGCCCGTAGGCGTCCGCCAACTCGAGGTAGGACACCATGTGCTGTGGATCCATGCGCAGGATCTCCTCCAGCCGCTGAATGGCCTCGTCGAGCTGCCCGAAGATGATCTGGACCTGCGTGAGCCGTGAAGAGATGTTCAGATCAAGCGGGTCCAGCTCGGCGGCGCGGCGGTTGGCTGCCAGCGCCTGCTCCTGGTCCCGCTCCACATAGGTGTAGTAGAACTCCGCCCAGAAGTGCGCGTCCACGAAGCTCGGATTGAGGGCGATGGCCCGGTCGATCCCCTCCTTCGCCGCCGGGTAGTCCCACTCGTGGTACATGGCCACGAGGCCCCGGGCCAGGTGCGCCTCCGCGAGGTTAGGATCCAGGGCCAGGGCACGCTCCGCCGCGTCCTTCGCTTCCGGCATCAACTCCCGACTCGGTCTCGTTCCGAAGCCGATGGACAACACCACGTGCAGCTCGGCCAGTGCCCCGTACGCTGGCGCGAAGCCTGGATCGGTCTCGATGGCTTCACGGTACCCGGCCAGCGCCCGCTCGATGGCGTCGCCCCCGCTGAACATATGGCGGCGGTGATAGCGCCCCCGCAGGTAGGCGTCGTACGCCGCCGGATCGGGCTTCGACGTCGCGGAGCTTACCGCCGACCCGGCTGAGCGCGCCGCCGCCTCGGCCGGCTGCGTACCTGCACCGCGCTGTGGGGGCACGGCTGGATGGAACTGCGTCTCGAGGCGCCGCGCAATCGCCGCCGCGATCTCGTCCTGTACGGCGAATATGTCCTCCAGGTCCCGGTCGAACCGCTCGGACCACAGGTGAAACCCACCGGCGACGTCGATGAGCTGAGCCGTCACACGTACTCGGTTCCCTGCCTTCCTGACGCTGCCTTCCAGTACCGTGCCGACGCCCAGCCTGTGGCCGATGTCCCGGACGTCGTCGTCCTTCCCCTTGAACTGGAACGCCGACGTCCGCGCGGTGACGCGCAGGCCATGGATGGCGGCCACGGCGTTGATGATCTCCTCGGTGATTCCGTCGCTGAAATACTCGTTTTCCGGGTCGGTGCTCAGATTGGCGAAGGGGAGGACAGCGATGGCCGTGCGGTCGTTGGCGCCCCCGGGGGCCTCCTGCCGGCGCACCGCTGCGGAGAACTCCTCTGCCGTGGCGAACCGGTCCCCCGGCACTCGTGCCAGGGCTTTCGCGATGGCGGCTCCCACGTGCGGCGGCACGGTGGGTCTCACGATGGACACGCTGGGTGGCGATTCCACCGCCTTCCGCACCAGCATCGCCTGCGCCGTGGAGGCCAGGAAGGGCGGATCACCGGTCAGCATCTCGTACAGCACACAGGCCAGGGCGTAGATGTCGCTGCGTGCGTCGACGTCGCGGTCGCCGGTGGCCTGCTCGGGGGACATGTAGGCCGGCGTGCCCACCGAGAGGCCTGTCCTGGTGAGCCGCTCGCCGTCCGCCTCGGATATGGCACGAGCGATCCCGAAGTCGGCCACCACCGCGTGGCCGGACTGGAACAGGACGTTCTCCGGCTTGACGTCGCGGTGCACCACCCCCTGCGCATGGGCGTAGCCCAGCGCCCCGGCGACCTCCCCGGCGATGACGACCGCTTCGTCGACGGGGAGTTGCTTCTCCCGGTTCATTCGATCCCGGAGGGATTCCCCCACGAGGTAGGGCATGGTGTAGTAGAGATACTCCACGGGGGGGCCGGACGTGTCGGGAACGGCGATCCGCCCACTGTCGAAGAGGGGCAGGATGTTGGGGTGCGTGAGCTTTGCCGCGATCTGGATTTCCCGGAGGAACCGCTCGGCACCCATGACGGCGGCCAGATCGGGCCGCAGTACCTTGAGGGCCACCTTGCGAGCATGCCGGAGGTCCTCGGCCAGGTACACCACGGCCATGCCGCCGCGGCCGAGCTCCCGCTCGATGCGGTAGCGGTGGGACAGGGCGGTAGTGAGACGCTCCATCTGCAAGGACATGGGATCAGCGACGGTCCGGGATCAGTCCCGCTCCAGCAGCACGCGCTGGGTGCAAGGTGCGAGGAGAAGGGGGAGAGGGAAAGGGGAGAGGGGGTGCAGCGGTCACCGTCACCGTCTGCGCCCGGGACAGACCGGCCGCCCCCTCTCCTCGCCCAGCGGAGATCAGCCCGGAGCCGGGCCGGCTCCTTCGCCCCCGAATACCTCCCGCACTTTGTCCAACTCGAGGACGAACACGCTCCGGCCGTGGGTGCCGATGACCAACTCGTGGGCCTGGGGTTGGACCTCCAGGTCGTGGACGGGGGTCGTCGGCAAGTCCGCCGACAGGGCGTGCCAGCTCCCGCCGCCGTCGCCCGACGCATAGATACCCAGGTCCGTCCCCAGGTAGAGGATCTCCGGGTCGGTGGGGTCTTCCCCGATGACGTTTACCGATTCCGCCGGGAGGTTGGCCACGATCGAACGCCAGGTCTCCCCGTAGTCGTCGGAGCGGAAGACGTAGGCCTTAAAGTCGTCCTCCCGAAACCCCGTGAAAGTGGCGTAGACCCTGCCTTCTTCATGGGCCGACGACAGGACCCGGCTCACCCACTTCGCCGGCAGGCCTCCGGAGATCCGGTTCCAGGTGGCGCCGGCGTCCCGGGTCCGCCACACCGACCCACCCTCGGTCCCCACATAGATGAGGTCCGATCGCATGGGCGATTCGGAGATCATGGTGATGGTTCCGAAGGGAACCGCCCCCCGCACCCCCTCCGCCGGGTCCGACAGATCGGGACTCACCGGCTCCCAGGTGTCTCCCTGATCCATCGACCTGAGCAGTCGGTTTCCTCCCATATACAGGGTTCGGGGGTCGTGACGGGAGATCACGAACGGCGTGTACCAGCCGGACCGCCACTCCCAGTCCGCGTCCCGAAACCGGGGCCGGATGCTCTCGGAAGCGGAGGTCAGGAAGCGTTCATCGGTGATGTCCATTCGCCGCAGAGCACCGTGCTGGTGCTCGTAATAGACGAAGTGCGGGTCGGTGGGATCGGGATAGGTGTCGAAGGAATCCCCCCCGGTCCACTGGTCCAGGTATACGTTCTCCCAGGGGTCATTGAGAACGTCTCCCACGGCCAGATGGCCCGGCCCGTAGAGCGCGGCGTTGTCCTGGGTCCCCCCGAAGATCCGATACGGCTCGCTTCGGTCGGTGGAGACGGCATAGAACTCGGCGGCGGGGATGTTGTTGATGTGAAGCCAGCTCCGGCCCCGGTCCCAGGACTGGAAGAGGCCACCGTCGTTCCCCAGCAGGATGCGGTCGGGATTCATGGGATCGATCCAGATCTCGTGCTGGTCCAGGTGCATGATCTCGCCCTGGGTGTCGTGGATTCGGACGATGGTCTCCCCGATCCGGTCGTAGCTCCGACCTCCGTCGGTGGAGTGGAAGGCCCGGTTCCCGAGAATGAAGATCTCGTCGGCGTCGTCCGGCGAGACCCGGATGTCGGTGAACTTCCACCCGTAGATTCCGAACACCTCGTAGAGGTCGTCCTCGTTCACCTTTCGCCAGCTATCTCCCCGGTCGTCGGAGCGGTAGACCTCTCCACCGACGATGGGACGGTCCTCCACCGGGCTGGGTTCGCGATTGTCGACGAAGGCGTAGATGGTGGCGGGTCGGCTCGGCGCCACCCCAAGGCCGATTCGGCCCAGGGGTCCCTCCGGCAGCCCGTTGCCCAATCTCTCCCACCGCTCACCCCCGTCGGTGGTCCGGTAGATTCCGCTCTCGTCTCCCCCCTCCTCCGGCTCTCCGCTCACCGCTTCCCACACGGACGCGTAGAGGGTCAGGGGGTCGGTGGGGTCCACGGCCAGCTCCGCG
>JASFRP010000049.1:0-10608 GCA_050114895.1 Gemmatimonadota bacterium | reverse complement strand
CGAGGGCGATCCCGAAGTCGGCCACGATCGGCTGGCCGTCGTGGAGGAGGATGTTGGCCGGTTTGATGTCGCGGTGGATAACACCCCGACGGTGCGCATAGTCCAGGGCGCCTGCGACAGCTTTCGCAATCGCGAGTGCCTCCTGCACCGGAAGCTGGCGCTCGTTCGCGAGCCGCTCCCGTAGCGAATGTCCCTCCAGAAGCGGCATCACATAGAAGAGGAAGCCGTCGGCCTCACCCGAATCGAAGAGGGGAAGGATGTTCGGGTGTTGGAGCCTGGCCGTGGTCTCGATTTCTGCCAGGAAGCGGTCGGCGCCCACGATGGCCGCGAGCTCGGGCTTGAGGACTTTCACCGCAACCATCCGGTGATGCTTCACGTCCTCGGCGAGGTAGACGGTGGCCATGCCGCCTTCACCGAGTTCACGCTCGATGGTGTAGCGACCCTCCAGGGCCTCGGTCAGGTGGGTGATGGAGTCGGACATGGATCGCTCGGCCCGAGGGGTTGGGGGCAGCTGCCAACGCTCGGGCGTGCTGACCCATGTGACGAACGAAACTATTTCTAGCTGCTCTACACCTTAACGCCGAAAGTCTCTCCTGCAAACGAAGCAAGGATTCCTGCGCCAGTCCTGGCCTGAGCCCTGCTTCAATTTGGGCCGGTCATTGGACCGAATAATCCCGGCAGATTCCGGCATGTTGTGCCGGAGAAACGGCAGATCGTGCGTCCTACCCTTGAAGAGTACGGCAAGATGCCGGGATTTGGCCCTTGTGATGGGGGTCTGACAAGCGTGAGGTCGGAGGTCTGAGTCTACCCAGGCCCATTTTGGAACGCGGTCGTTCCGAAGACCACCCGGAACGGCCGGTTTGGTGTTTACGAGCATTGGTCCCTCCGTCCCGAGAGCATTCCCAGGGACCTCAGCGGCTCCCATTCTCCCAGACCCCCCCGCCGTGGTGGAGGTGTATGCTGACGCCCCTCATCGCGATGTGGTGCCCGGTGGCTAGGATCCCGCGGAACCCGCTTGGGCGGACAACCGTACTACACAATCGCAAGGCCACCTACTCCCCTTGGTTCGACACTCACTCCATGGGTTCGAGCATCAACACCTTCCTCCTTGGTCATTTTCGACCCTACAGCCGGGGAATCCTGGTGTCCCTTCTCTCCACAGGAACCTGTGGAACATGACCCGAGAGCACATCCAAAAGGGAGGAGCATGTGCCCTATGTCGTGGCCAGGGGCATCAATGCCATGCCCGGATGGGCCCCCTTCTGGCAGCGCATCCTGGATCACTGGCTCCCGGCCTACCGCGGCGAGCGGGAGCCCCGCGAAGCGCTCGTCTCCATCTTCGAGATGGTCGGATCGGGAGCCGGGGCCCCCTCTCCAGGCGACTGGCCTCCGGGCCTACCTGCGAACGGAGGCTCAAAGGGGGGCAGGGCATGGACTTCGACTACCAGCCGGTCTTGAAGGGCGAGCTCCTGATGCTTCGTCCGCTGGGCGAGGACGACTTCGACGACCTCTTCGGTGTTGCGTCCGACCCGGCGATCTGGGAGCAGCATCCGGTGCGCGACCGATTCCGGGAACCCGTATTCCGGAGCTTCTTCGCGGGGGCGTTGGCCAGTGGGGGTACCCTCGTGGCGCTGGACGCGGCGGACGGCCGGATGATCGGATCATCCCGGTTCCATGGCCATAGCGCTCGGTGGCGGGAGGTGGAGATCGGTTGGACGTTCCTGGCCCGGTCTCACTGGGGGGGAGCCTACAACGGGGAGATAAAGCGGCTCATGTGTGAGCACGCGTTTCGGTTCGTCGACAGCGTGGTGCTGCTCATCGGCCCCGACAACAGGAGGTCCCTGAGAGCCGCAGAGAAGATCGGGGCCATTCGCGAAGGGATGCGGCCCGACGCTGGCGGGTGGCCGAGTCTGGTCTATCGGTTGAGGAAGCCCGAGCCGAGGGCCTTTTCCGGCGAGTCCGCGTAGAGGGGACGATCCGTCCAGGGAAGGAGGTTCCGGGTGTTTGACAACGTTGGTCGAGCGCAGGTCGTCTGGGTGGGAATCGCACTCGGATTCCTCCTCAACCTCACCGGCTGGGTCGGGAACAACTTCCTTCTGGGCAGCCTGTGGTCCGAGCTCGTGGTTCCGGACACCGGTGCCGTGTGGCGAGCCTCGATCTGGCGAGACGTGTTTTCCTTCGTCCCGGACTACGTGTACGGAATCGGAATCGCGTGGCTCATCCCGCAGCTCAGACCACGATTCTCATCCTGGATGAGGGCGTCTCTTGCCGCAGGGATGTTCGTGGCCCTTATCGGTGGGCTCACCACGTACTTCGCCATCGCCAACTCGGGGTTCATCGGCTGGAACCTCGGCCTGGCCTCGGTCGCCCTGGTCTTGGCCACGAAGCTACCGCTTTCGGTAGGTGCGGGGTGGATCCTGGAGCCCCACCCGGACCAGTGATCCGGTCGGGCGGAGTCGTCGGGGCTCCTTTCCACGGATCCCAACCCCCCGAATCGAACCGCCCGATGGTGCAGCAGGATACCACCAACTGAAGCCGGGAGGCTGCACCGGTTAAAGCCTTCTGCTGGGCTAAAGTCCTTGTCCGGCAAGGGATTCTAGCCCAGGGCGCCCTGGCCCGCGGCGTGCACCTCCCGGAGTCGAGTCCTGGCCGATGGAGCCGGGACCGCTCTCGAGGAGGTGGCGATCATGCTGCGATCGAGGACACCGGTTCCCAGGCGCCGTGGATGGGTCGGAGCCCCCCTGGCTTTGGCTGCGCTTCTCACCCTTCCCCCGTCTCTGTGGGGTCAGGACCCGGCGGCGCCAGCCCCGGGGCAGGAGGCCCTGGCCCGGGCCCAGGCCGCTCTCGACACCTGCATGGCCGCTGCGTCGCGATTCGATGCCACGGGTGCGGCACGAGCTGCCGCTCGCGCGGAGGAGCTGTTCGGGGATGCGGCTGCCGTGCCGGCCCTGCGGCCGGAGGCTCTGCAGGGGAAGGCCCGTGTCCTTACGGGATGCCGGATTCCCGTGGCGGACGACATGGACAGGCTCGCCTACCTGGATCAGGCCATGACCCTGCTGAATGAAGCCCTGGAGCTCTCTCCCGGGTACTGGCCGGCCCGCTTCGCCCTGGCCATGACCGCATTCAGCGCTCCCCCCTTCCTCGGTCTCACTGACGAGGCCATCCGGAACTTCGAGATCCTCATCGCCGAGGGTGGTCAGGGCATAGAGAGCGTTCTTCTCCAAGCGTACCTGAACCTGGGAGAGGCGCTCCTGCGTGCGGGCAGGGAAGAAGAGGCCATGGGGCGGTGGCGGGAGGGCCTGGAGCGATTCCCCGACGACGAGGCACTCGCGCGGAAGGTCTCCGGCGGGGAGGAGGACGACCCCGTCCCATTTGAACCCGCTCCGGACCCGGGCGGGCCGGAGCCGGTGTACGCGCTGGAGCCCATCACCGTGGAAGCGGGGAGCTTCGCCCTCGGAGACCCGCGGGCGGGAATCCCCGTGACGAGCACCGCGGTCTACAACACGCCAGGGGGAGCGGCGGACGTGCTCCAGGCGTTTCAGACCATGCCCGGCGTCACGCGCATGAGCGAGGGCAGTGACCTCTACGTGCGGGGCGGCGACGCCGCGGAGACGGCGGTCTTCGTGGACGGCGTCCGGGTTCACGAGGCGGGGATGTTCGAGCGCCTGGACGGGTCGCTCTTCGGGATTCTAGATCCCGCCGTATTGCGACGGGCGTACTTCTCCAGCGGCGGCTTCTCGGTCCGCTATGGAGATGCCCTGAGCGGGGTGCTGGACGCCGAGACGGTGGGGATCCCCCCGGTGGAGTCGTGGCGTTTGGGGGCCAACGTCGTGTCGCTTGGAGGGACCTTACGTCGGCACCTCGGCGAGGGAGGGGGCGCATGGGCGTCGGCAACGGCCACCGACGTCCGGGCGTTGCTGGCACTCCAGGGACGGGAGGAGGAATACCCCAGGTCCCCCCGCGCCGGACAGATCACCGCGGGCATCGCCTTCCTCGGCGACGACGGCACCGAGCTCCGGACCACGGCCCTGGGCGTCTGGGACCGGTCGGACAAGCTGATCCGAGCGCTGGGGTACCAGGGGACCTTCACCGGATCCAACGGGACGACCATGGTTGCGACCCGCTTTCTCCGGGCCCTCGCTTCCGGAGGATCCCTGACCGTCTCGGGTGGGGCGACCCGGCGGACCACCGGGTTTCGGCTGGGGGTCCTGGACCGACACCGCACGGACGATGCCCTCGAGGTCCGGGCCGCCGCCCAGCGGGAGGACGGCCATTCCTGGCTCCGGGTCGGGTCCGAAGCCCGTTACCTCCGTTCCGCGGAGCGAGGCACCGTCCCCACGGTGGAGGCCTTCGCCCCGGGGTCGCCTTCCCAGGCCCTCCCGGGGAGGCCCGTGGGCCACTCTCACGTAGGTGGGTACGTCGAGGGCGGTGCGAGGCCAGCGGACAAGGTGGCGTTCACAGCCGGCATGCGCGTGGACAGGCTCCCGGGAGAGTCTGGCTGGACGGCGGATCCCAGAGTCTCGGCGGCCTTCGAACACGGAGGTTGGACCGTCCGCTCCGGTGTCGGGGTCTTCCACCAGAGCCGCCTACGGGTTCGGTACCAAGAGCCCGACGGGGGGAGCCCCTCGGGTACCGCGCGGAGGGCCCGGCACCTCGCGCTGGGACTGGAGCGGGACGGGAGGTGGCCCGTCCGCGTGGAGATCTACGAGAAGCGCTACGACCGGTACGCCCCCGACGGCGCTCTGGGGCCCATGGCCGTGGCCGGCAGCGCCCGGGGCGTGGATGTGATCGTGCGTCGCCCGGTGGGCGGGATTCGAGGATGGATCTCGTACTCCTTCCTTCACCGCCGCGCTACCCTGGCTGACGGCCGCGTGGTTCCGGCGAACACCGACGTGACCCACTCCGCGTCCGTGGTAGCGACGGGATGGCTGAACGAACGCTGGGAGCTGGGCGGCACCGGCCGTTTCGCCTCCGGACGGCCCTTCACGCCCGTGGAGGGTCCGCGTTCATCGCCGGAGCCCCGGGCCACGACCTCGCCGGATTACGGGGCTCCAAACAGTGATCGGATGCCTGCCTACGTTCGCCTCGATGGGCGCCTCACCCACTACAGATCGGTGCGTGGCGGCCTTCTGGTGATCTATCTCGAGGCGCTAAACCTCCTCGCCAGGAGGAACCTGATGTCTTATCAGTACGACGGAGACTACGCCCATCGCTACGCCGTGGAGACCTTCTTCGCAGAGCGTACCCTGATTCTGGGTGTGGAGGCCCGGTTCTGATCCCATGACGCTTCCGGCAGCCATCGCCTTCTTCGCCCTCGGAGCAAACGCCGTGGGGGCCATGGCGATCCTTTTGGTGGGGTCCGAAAGCCGCGCAGTGCGTTGGTTTATGCCCTTCCAGGGGGCGCTCCTGGCATGGCTTTTCGTGCTCGGAATGATCCACGGAGGCGCCTCTGGAGCGGGTTGGGTCCTCGCCCGGCAAATGGTGGTGGGAGCGCTCCCCGGTCTCTTCGTCGCGGCCTCCCTGATGGCGTATCAGGCTGTTCGAGGGCGCTGGGGTTGGGCCGTCCTGGCCTCGACGCTGGTCGCTGCGATCGCCCCGCCCATGGCGGGTCCGGTTCCCGGCGGTCCTGGACGCACACTGGCGGTCGCATGGCAGGTCCTGGGGTGGACGGCGGGCACGGTTCTGGTCATCCACCACGCCCGCTCCTCGGCCCGACCGGGACCCGACGGGGCCAGGCGTTCCCTGGTCGTGGGGCTCATCGTTGTGGCCCCCCTGACCGCCACGCTGGGTTTCCTCCTGGATGCCGACGCCTTCTTCACCTATGGGATGCCCCTCGTCACGGTGGCGGTGCAGGGCCTCCTACTGGTGGGGATCGTGCGGATGCGCTTCTACGACGTGGAGGTGCGGGTGAGTCGTGTCGGGCGTCTGAGCGCCGAGACCCTCTCGACGGCCCGGCTCGCGGCCCTCGGTACACTTGCCGCGTCGCTGGCCCATGAGGTCCGCAACCCTCTCACCGGGGTCCGATCCCTGGCCCAGCGGTTCCGGGATGACGCCCTGGACGACGAGCAGCGTCGAAACTACGCCGACGTGATCGTCCGGGAGTCGGATCGTGTCACCCGGCTCGTGGAACGGATCCTGGGCGTCTCCCGGCGCTTGCCCCCGCCGGTGGGGCCAGGAGAGCCTACCGCCCTGGGCCCCCTCTTCGACGATCTGACCCTCCTCGCCGGCCCGAGGGCGAAAGAGCGAGGCGTGGATCTCCGGTGTGAGGCGACGGACGCCACCGCGGTGGCGAGCCGGGAGGTGCTGACCCAGGTGTTGCTGAACCTCGTGCTGAACGGTGTGGATCACAGCCCCCGGGGTGGGTGCGTCGCCGTGGCGGCCCGCTCGGAGCCGGATGGGATGGTCATAGAGGTCTCCGACCAGGGCCCGGGGATCCCGCCGGAGCACCGGACCCGGGTATTCGAGCCCTATTGGAGTGCCGACGGCGGCACGGGGATCGGGCTGAGCGTGGTGAAGCAGCTCGTCGCCGACCACAGATGGCAACTCCTTCTGGACGATGCGCCAGGGGGTGGCGCCCGGATCCGCGTCCGGGTCCCCGCAGCATCCACCTCGGGATCATGAGAATCCTCATCGTCGACGACGAGCCCGCGGTGCGCTTCAGCCTCCGGGAGCTCCTGGAGGCCGATGGCCACGAGGTGCGCGCGGCCGAGCACGCGGTGGAAGCCCTGGAAACCATGGAGGCCGAGCGTCCGGACCTGGTCCTAACCGACGTGCGAATGCCGGCGGTGGACGGCTTCGAACTCCTGGATATCGTTCGGCGGAATTATCCGAACGTGGCCGTGGCGATGATTACAGCACACGGAAACGAACGCATGGCCGTAGAGGCGTTGAAGAGGGGCGCCTACGATTATCTCCCTAAGCCCTTCGACAACGAAGAAGTGCGGGCGCTAGTCCGACGGGTTGCCGAACTACTGAGCCTGAGAGCCGAGAACGCCCGCCTTCGCGAAGAGCTGACGGTCGGGCTCGGAGAGCTGGTGGGGGGGTCGCAGGCCATGCGGAGCCTCTTCGACCTCATTCGACGTGTGGGCCCCACGGACTCCACGGTCCTCATTCAGGGGGAGAGTGGGACGGGCAAGGAGCTCGTCGCCAGGGCCCTCCACCGGGAGAGCCGCCGGGCCGATGGGCCTTTTGTCGCGGTGAACTGCGGGGCCATCCCGGGAGGGATGGTAGAGGGCGAGCTCTTCGGGCACCTCCGCGGCGCATTCACCGGGGCGGACCGGGATCGCACCGGAGTCGTGCGGGCCGCCCATGGAGGTACGCTGTTTCTGGACGAGATTGCCGACCTCCCGTCGGGGGCCCAGGCCAAGCTCCTCCGCGTATTGGAGGAGCGCGAGGTCTCCCCCCTGGGCGACCCCCAAGCCCACCCCGTGGACATCCGGGTCCTCGCCGCCACGAACCGCGACCTGGAAGAGGAGGCCCGATCAGGGGCTTTCCGATCTGATCTGCTCTACCGGATCCAGGTCGTGACGCTCACCGTGGCACCTCTCCGCGACCGTCGCGACGACATCGTCCCCCTGGCCGTGCACCTCCTCACCCGACTCGGGACCCGCTTGGACCGTCCCGTACCCGGACTGGCGACGGACGCGCGCCGCGCCCTCCTCGCGTACTCCTGGCCGGGGAACGTCCGCGAGTTGCGGAACGTCCTCGAGAGGGCGATGGTCCTCTGCGAGGAGGAGATCACCATGGCCGAGCTCCCCGACCCCATCACCGGAGCCTCCGGGGGGCTCAGCCCCGAGGATGCCGCGCTGGCGGGGCTCTCCTACAAAGACGCCCTTCAGCGGTCCCGGGAGGAGTTCGACCGGGCGTTTCTCGGTGCCGCCCTGAAGCGGAACGATGGGAACGTGTCCCGAACCGCCCGAGCGCTGGGCATGCACAGACAGACCCTGCAGAAGCTTCTTCGGCGGACTCGAAGCGACGAGTGACGGGCAAGGGATCACCCGGACCCAGCGTGGTCTTCCTGGGCCCATTGGATCCACCTGCGATAGCCGTCACCCACCGGATTGGCTGAGATGTTCCGCAGGTTGTTTCCGGATGAGTTGATCGAGTGCGCCGGGATGGAGAGGGGCATCCATGAGGCTGCTCTGGAGACCGGGGAGGGAATGGAAGACTCCAGGCCCGCCTCGGCCCCCGTTGGCCGTAACGATCCCCGCCCCTGTGGGAGGGGAAAGAAGTTCAATAAATGCTGTGGGGCCGGCGGGGGTTGGAACTGACCGGGTTCGCAAGGACCGCCAAAGGTCGGCAGGTGTCTACGAGGTGTCTATTGATCCCGCCAGATCCCGATCTTCCCACCGCCTGAAACTCACGATTTCCTCCGCAACCCCCTGAAACCCCAACAACTTGCCGGGATTCAGCGGTTTCCCCAAATGCCTGACAAGCGTGAGGTCGGAGGTCTGAGTCTACCCAGGCCCATTCTCCAGAGGTTATTACCCCGCTTGGACTTGCCAATCCGGGAGGGGTCTTCCGTTTGCCCCTCGTCCTTCCATACTGTCGGTTCAGGGCCCCTTTGTAGGCCGTCAGCATTGATGGGACGGGATTGGTTTCGAGATTAATGGCCCCTTCGGGGTAGATTTCACCCAACGAAGGAGTGTCCATGAGTTCAGGGCGGAAATGGTCCCATTTGGTCTGACGACGTACAGCGGCGCGAATCGGATGGATCGCAGATCCTCCGTTGAAGGACCGCAACCCATCAGGAATGCCAGAACGGACGGAAGACCCCCTCTCATCCACGTCCTGGAGCGGTTCGACTTCGGCCGGCACGTCGATGCGTCATTTTTCAAGGGCGGAACCTACGTCCTTTTCCGATTCAACAATGCAGTAGAACGGTTGGACATCGAGTTTCTCGCCGAACGGGTAGGCCTCTGTGACTCGCAGCCCACATTTCGTTAAGAACTCTTTGACTGCCGCCCTGGGATCCTCTCCCATATCAATCCCGAATCTCCAGGGCTCTCCCATCCTTTCCATCACCCTCGAAGTCTTCTTGACCGTTCTGGAGATCCCCCCCGATGCGAATGCGCTGGAATAGAAATCCTGAGCAATCGTGCTTCCGGTTGCACACATCTCAGCCATCTGGGTGAGCGTGTCTCTGACAACGTCAGCCTCCAGGAACAGAGAAACACTCTCCCAGAGAAACAGGGTCTTCTTGGTTCTGTCAAATCCAGCGTCCAGCAACTTTTCCACCCAGGATTCCCTGGAATAATCAACAGGTATGTAGGTGACCCAGTCATGCTTGATGCCGGCCCTTTTCAAGGTCTCGGTTTTGACCGTCAATGTTCCTACCTGATCGAGCTCGAAAACCCTGACCCGTCTTCCCTCCGTGAAACGCAGGGCGATCAGATCGAAGCCGACTCCAGGGATGACGATCTGCTCAACCTCGTCCACCGATTCCTCCAGGATTCTGTCGAACTCGAGCAGCCGATGACCCGGGGTGGAAGCCAGTGTCTCTTCCCCTCGTTCAGGGAGCTTCCCCAGCTTCGTAGTGAAACCAAATAGGCGCTGGGAGAGAATGAGAGCTCCGAAAACCGACCACAGGCCGAAATGTGATTCACACGGAAACTTCTTGATGAATGCAACCGAAAGGGGGTCCGGCCTGGTATCGAAGAAATGCATGAGCCACCTGTATTGGAGGGCCTGAATCGCTGAAAAGGAGACGCCCAGTTTCTTACTTCTTCGCATCCCCTTGTAAACCCCGACGATCAAGCCCATCAGGGCAAAAGGGATGAAGAAGATTTGGATCGGGATATACAGAAGGACTTGAAGAAGCGTAATCAGAGGACGGGATCTGTGGGGCGCTCGAGTTCTATTTGCCTCTTCTGTCATGTTTTCGCCCTGGATCCTTCGTAGGTTGCCGGCGGTCGCCGACCGATCACTTCTAACACTGGGGAGGAGAAGAAGACAGCCGACGGGTCCCGAGACCGCTCCTCCCACTCGGCGAGGAAGTCATCCAGGGTCTCCCCGGCCAAGTGACCCTTGTCGACGAGGATTGGCAGGATTTGCCTGAAGAGCATATCGGGCCAGCGCCAATCTCGCGTGGCAGGTCGTATCGCTTTCGTGGCCACGCCCAGCTCAACGTCGAGCCCCGCCCCGTCGAGTACTCCGGGAAGGACGCACCCGATCTCAGGGTTTCCGCCACGCTCCCCTGCCGCAGCCCGCATGAGCGCCTCTACGACGAGCCCGAAACGCTCGATGGGCGGACGGATGCGAATATGCCGGTAGTTGCAGAACTCAGCCAGAGCACACACGCCGCCTGGCCGGAGCCACTTGGCGATTCGAGTTGCGAGCGCCCTGGCCTCCCGCTCTGGCAGGTACATGAGCACCCACCGGCCATACACACCGTCGACACTCTCCGAAGGGAGGTCGAACTGTTCGAGGTCGGCTACTCGTGCCTCCACGTTTCCGAAGCCGGCTGCGTCTGCTGCGTCGCGCAACTGGGGAATCGATCTCTCGCCATCTCGATCGACGGCGATAATCCGGCCCCCGGGTCCAACTCTCCGCGCCAGATCTAGCGTCGTGAAGCCTGGCCCGCAGCCCAGATCCACCAACGGGTCGCCC
>JASFRP010000048.1:0-10619 GCA_050114895.1 Gemmatimonadota bacterium | reverse complement strand
CACCTTCACTCGCTATGGGTTCCTCATCGAGGACGCCGAGATGATGGCTCTCCGACAGCCGGCCCAGGTGATAGAGTGGGTCGCCGGCCAGCTCCACCCGAGCCAGGTGGAGAAGCACCAGGCGATTATCGATGACGTCTACCAGTACATGATCGGCAACACGGACTGGTCCGGTGTGATGATGCACAACATGGAGCTGATCCGAAGCTTCGACGGCGTGCCCTACACCGTCCCGTTCGACTTCGACTTTTCCGGCCTCGTGAACGCCCGGTACGCAACCCCCGATCCATCCCTCGAGATCCGGCGGGTCCGGGAGCGCCTGTTTCGCGGCTTCTGTCCCGAGTCGGTGAACCGATCCCAGTCGGAGTACGATGCGGTCTACGCCCTCTTCCTGGAGAAGAAGGACGAGATCTACGCGATGTGGCGGAACCTCGAGGGGCTCGAGCCGGACCGGCTGAAGGACACGCTGGAGTACTTCGACGAGTTCTACGAGACCATCAGCGATCCTCGCCGCATCGAGTCAAGGATGATGCGGCACTGCCGCAGAATCGGAGATTAGGCCCCACGGGGGCAGGAAGTCAGGGCGACGGGGATCGGGCCCGCTCCTCTTCCTGGGGGCTCCACTCCAGGACCTGCCTCAGGATTCTACACGCGTGGCCCGGCACCTCACAGATCCGGAACTCCAGGCCACCTCTCTCGATGTCCTCCCGCAACCGTTTCAGAGCCGTGGCGCCGGTGAGGTCGATACGCCCCAATCCTCCCAGGTGGAGGATCACCCTGCGAAGCGAATTCGAGGCCTGGAGGTGGGCCAACAGAGCGCGTTCCAGCATGGGAGCCGATCCGAACCAGAGGACTCCCCTCAACTCCAGGTGGAGTGAGTCCCCCTCCGCTCTCGCCACGAATCCCGGCGTGAGCTCCCTCCAGAGGTGTACGCTCATGGCCAGGACCACGGACAGGATCACCGCTTCTTCCACGTGGGGCGCCAGCACGAGGGTAAGGAGGAAGGTCGTCCACCCAACGAGGGCCTGAAGGCGGGACAGCGTCCAGAGCTTCAGCAACGGCGCCACGCGGAACAGTTTTGCCACCGCAGCGATCACCACTGCAGCCAGGACCGCCCTGGGCAGAGGCGCCAGAATCGACGCGAAGGGGAGGAAGAGGAGAACGGCCAGACCAGCGACGAAGCCCGCCCAGCGGGTCCGAGCCCCGGCGAGGTGAGCCAGGCTCGTGCGGGAGAAGGACCCCCCCACAGGGAACCCTCCGACAAGACCGGAGGCCAGGTTGGCCATACCCTGGCTGACGAACTCTCGGTTCGGGTCCCAGGGGCGGCGCTCCCTGGCGGCGTAGATCTGCGAGACCGAAGCCGCATCGGCAAACCCCACCATCGCAATGACCACACCGGGAAGGACGAGGCTGGGCAGGCTCTTCCAGGGGAGGGTGATGGCCAGATCTCCCCTACCGATCGGCACTTCCCCCACCACGGGGCCGGAGTAGCCGGAGACCGTGCTGATTCCCCATCCGACGATGCATGCCAGGAGGACCCCGGGGACGGCGGGGTGGATCTTCCGGCTCACAGCCATGAGGAGGACGGTAAGGAGGCTCAACCCCAGAGCCTCCGGCTCCCAGAGCTCCCTGTGGGTGAGGACCCAGAGGACGCTCTCCCCCACACCGTCTACGGGAGAAGCGACTCCGAGAGCTGCCGGAATCTGGGACCCCACGATGAGGAGGGCAGCCGCCGCTGTGAACCCCATGAGCACCGGCTGTGAGAGGAAGAAGGCCATCCATCCGAGCCGGAAGACACCGATGAGGAGCCTGGCACCGGCAACCACGAGAGCCAGGAGTGCCGCCAGGGCGACGAAGTCCGGAGAGCCGGCGGACGCCAGGGGGAGAAGGGCGCCGAGTGTGAGGAGGGAGGTGAGGGCTACCGGCCCCGTCTGCAACCAGGGTGAGGAAGCGAAGAACGCCGCAGCCATGGGGGCCACGGCCCCTACATACAGGCCCCGGTAGGCCGGGACGCCGGCGACCTCGGCATACGCGAGGGACTGTGGAATGAGGACGAGCGCTACTCCCAGCCCCGCGATCACGTCCCGGAGGCCGAACCGGGGGGTCTCAGGGCCCAGAGAGGCGCGTGGGGTCACTCGGCGGCCTCCTCCCCCACCTCCCGGCGGGGGAGCAGTCCCAGATTCCGCCGTTTCATTGCTTCGTACCCCTCCGGAAGGGGCTTCGAGGTGTCCCGAACGAACTCGGCAAAGATCTCCGGGTTGGGCTGTCGCATGGGAAGGTTGAACTGCTTCTCAAAATAGACGGTGGAAGTGGCCTTCGCACTCATGTTGATTCCACCGCAGGGAGAACGGCCAAAATGCCCCGGATAGACCTCGACGTGGTCCGGGAGAGAGAAGAGTCGGTCCCGGATGGAGGTGAACTGAATCATCGCCCGCTCGTAGGGATCGCCTCCTTCAGCCGCCTGGTCTTCAACCAGGAGGTCCGGCCTCCCGACATCCCCCACCAGAAGGGAATCTCCGGTGAGCACAGCCCACGGCTGGTCCCCCCGGGTGACGTCGGTGATGAGGTAGCTGACGTGCTCCGGGGTGTGCCCCGGAGTGTGGATCACCTGCACCCTGACGTTGCCCAGTTCCAGGACCTGGTCATCATCCAGAGGCGTGTATTCGAAGGCGGCCGGGGTCGTCCGGAAGAGATAGTGGGGACAACCGCTGACTTCGGCCAACTCTCTGGCGCAGGACTCATAGTCTGCATGGATGTGCGTCTCCAGGACCCCGACGATGGAGACGGCGAAGGTTTCGGCTTCCGCCTGATACGAGGCCACTCCCCGGTCAGCGATGGGATCCACGACGAAGGCGAGGCCCTTTCTCCAGCACGCCAGGAGGTAGGACGCCTGATTCAGGGGCTCGTGGCGGAATTGCTTGAAGATCATGCGGTTTCCTTCTCTCGCGGGCCCTGCACCCGGTCTCCCAGCCGACCCCAGCGGGGCGTCGGAGGGAAGGGCGTCCTCCGGCGCGTTTCGGTGCCCGAGGGGCATGTCTACCACCCGCACTCGCAGGATTCGTGCCCGACGAAACCGTCCACGGCCTCGAAGCGGTACAAAGTGAGAACACTCGAGGGGCGGGGATGGACAGATTGTCCCGGCACGGGGACGTGGCCGGCACCGGATGGAATGGATGGACCTCAGTCGCCCCGATCCCCTGTGGGCAGACTCATCCTGGACCTTCCACCGCGCCGGGGGGCAGCTCCGGAGCTACCCTCAGACAGTCCCCCCCGGCGCTCTTGGCAGCGTACATGGCCTCGTCCGCCGCCGCCAGGAGGCGGGCGGGGGTGTCCATCCCCGGGACATACCGGGCGAGACCGGCGCTGAGAGTGATGGAACCGTCGGGAAAGGCCTCGTGGATCTCCGCCAGGACCCGCTCCGTGAAGATGACAGCCCCCTCCACCGACGTATCCGAGAGCAGGCTGAGGAACTCCTCACCCCCCCACCGGGCGGTGAGGTTCATCCGTCGGGTGGATGCCAACAGGACCCGGGCCATCTTCTTGAGTGCCTCGTCCCCTTCGATATGCCCGTGGGCGTCGTTGAAGGCCTTGAATCGGTCGGCATCGAACAGAACCACGCAGAGGGGGATTCCCCGCTGAGCCGCTGCGAAGGCCGCCTCCACGAAGACCACCGCGTGGCGTCGGTTGGGAACCCCTGTCAACGCATCCGTGAGAGCTGCCTTCTCGGCCTTTCGCCGCTCGATGTGGAGGATCTCGGTTACCCAACCGATGCCCATACAGGTAGCGACGAAGACGAAGATGATCCCTGCCAGGAGGGTCCAGCTGTTCACCCGGATTCCGGCGAGCAGGAGCGCGATCTGGGTGAGCACCAGGGCCACCATGCCCATGGCCAGCGCCAGGGAGGCCCCGGACCACCCCCTGTAATATGTGAGGAGGAAGGCCGGGATCAGGGCAGTGAGCCAGATCAGAAGTCCTGCGTCCCCTCCGGAGAAGTCCGGGAGGACCAGAGCCGTGAGAATGGGGATCAGGAGAGCTCCGAAGGAGAGCAGGAGCACCTTCAGGGGGATGGGCCTCTGGAGGTCGGCGTCCCCGAGGATCTCCACCGGATTCCAGGACGACGCATCCAGGTCGCGGATGCTCTCCAGGCCCGGGGGCTCACGTTTCGGCTCAATCATCACGCATTCGTCCGCAGAATCGAATCACCATCACGGCAAGCGCCCTCATGGCTCTTTCTAGGTCCTCCACGGCGACGGTCTCATCCGGGACGTGCGCCGAGGCGACCTCGCCGGGCCCGAAGAGCACCGTGGGGGTACCTCCCTCCAGTACCAGGTGCCTCAGGTCGGACCCATAGGGAACCCCCTCGAGCCTCGGCTCCACACCCAGGACCTCGGAGACCGTCTCCCGCAGGATGGACACCACCGCTTCCTTCTCATTCGTGATGGCCGGAAGAAACCTCCCGCCCCACCATTCCAACTCGGGGCGATGTCCGGAGAGCCAGGGATCCCTGGTGGCGGCATTCTCCAGAGCCGCACCAAAGGCCGCCTGGGCCTCATCCACGGATTCTCCGGGGATGAGACCGTACCGGCCTTCCAGCTGAATCCAGTCGGGAACCGAGGAGGGCCAATCGCCTCCCCGGATCACCCCCACGGAAAGTGGGAAGGGCGTTTCGTAGGCCTCGAACAGAGGGCCATGTGAAAGATGGTTCCGCTCCGCCTCCAGCGCCAATAACTCCTGATAGACGGGCCACACCTTGTCCAGCGCGCTCACGCCCCGGTCCCGGACAGATCCGTGGGCCGCCTTCCCCCGGACTGTGACGCGGAAGCTCAGAGCTCCGGCCTGGGCGGGACAGATCGCCAGCCCGGTGGGCTCCACGACCACGGCTCCATCCCCCCGGTACCCCCTCAGGATGGCCGCCAGAGTGCCCATCCCCCCGTCCTCCTCCCCGACGACACTCTCCACTATGACCTGGCCGTCCAGCCGGACGCCCGCGTCCTTGACGGCCTTGGCCACGTAGAGGGCGCAGGCCAGGCCTCCCTTCATGTCCAGCGCACCCCGGCCTCTCACCCTTCCATCAACCACCCTTCCCTCCCACGGGTGAAAGCTCCAATACGAGAGGTCCCCCGGTGGGACCACATCCACGTGACCGTTCAGGATGAGCTTCCGCCCCCCTTTGTCTTCTCCCAGCAGCCCCACCACCCCCAGCGCCTCGTCCCGATGAATCTCTGCGCTGTAGGCCGGGTGGGCTCGGAGGGCCGGCAGATCCAGCTCCCAGAGATCCACCTCCAGGCCGTTCTCCTCCATCCACCGGGCCACCATCTCCTGAGCCGCCGACTCCGCGCCACCCACCGAGGGGACGGCCACCAGCTTCCCGAGGAAGCCGAGCATTCCCTCCAGGTCGAGGCGATCCAACACCCGTGCTTCTTCCTGGGAAAGGCTCACGTATTCCTCGCGGGGGCGACAGGGGTCTGGCCTTCCGTACCCGGGGCGACTAGATAAGTGGGTAGGCGGATCGAGGTCAACCGTGAATCCCGAGGCCTCCCGCATCCGTAGGCCAGGTATGCAATCTCACCAGGTCTCAAAGGATGGGGAGAGGACGGCACATGAGAGCCACTAGACCGGTACTGATCCGGGACTTCCTCATCTTCCAGCTCAAGCTCGTTCTCGACGGCTTCAAGGACGTGCTCCTCTTCTGGGGAGCGCTTGTGGCCCTGGTCCTGGATCTCTTCTTCAGTGGAAGAAGGAAGCGGCTGTTCTACCGGGTCATGGCGTTGGGAGAGCGCATCGACCTCTGGCTGAACCTCCACGGGGCCATCAAGCGAGGAGCGGAGACGGGGGACGGCCTCTTCGGCGGTAGCGCGGCCGGGAGCGACAACCTCCTGGGCAAGCTGGAGCAAGCGGTGAGGGGAGGAGACGTCCCAAGGAAGTCGAGACGACGGAAGGACCCGGACGGCCTCTGACGCCCCGGGCCTCACCTGTCCCCTTCTCCCCTACCTGCAACATCCTTCTTCAGCCCCATCAGGACCCCTCGGGCCATGCGTTTCGCAAAGTAATAGACCCGCTTCTGGTTCTTCAGGATATCGGTTTCCAGCGAATAGGCCTCGAGGCGTCTGGGCTCGTCGGCCACGAGGCGTTGCGCCTCGTGGAGGGTTGCGGAGTCGGCCAGGGCGTTTACGGCCTCCTTCATGGAGACGACGGCACGAGCGGCCTCCGCGTTATGCTGACCCACGGCCTGGAGAGCCAGATCCAGCGCCTTCTTGATGGTCTGGTGGAACCCCGACAGCACCTCCTGAGTGGCTTCGCTGATCCGTATCCCCTCCTCGAGGCGTTGCATCCCCTGTGTCACCAGGTTGGTCTCGATGACGTCCCCGATGTTCTCCAGGTCGTTGGCGGCCTCCATGAGGCTCACCAGCTCCCGCGACTCCTCCTCCCGGAGCCCCGCCCTGCTCAGCTGACCCAGATAGACGATGATCTGGCCGTGTAGGACGTCCACGGCCTCGTCCATCCCCCGGATGGCCAGGAGGTCCTCCTTCTCTCCGTCGAACACCGCCGGGAGGATCTTCAGGAGCATGGTTCGGACCCGCTCACCCATGTTCAGGATCTCCAGGCGAGCCCGGTCCACCGCCAGAGACGGGGTCTGGAAGAGCTCCGGATCGAGGTAACGGGGTCTGGAAGGATCTACTTCGGAAGGGGGGAGATCCGGCACCAGCCACCCCACCAGCCGGCCGAGCGCCCCCATGAAGGGAAGGAAGATGAGGGTGTTCGCCACGTTGAACACCGTGTGAGCGTTGGCGATCTCCCTGGGCACCTCCGCGGCCATCTTATCCATTCCCGTGAGACCCACCGCATCCGGCGTGATCCACATCACCAGATCGGCGAGATGCGGGATGAATCTCAGCCATATCAAGACCCCGAGGACGTTGAAGAGGACGTGTACCACCGACGCCCTGAACGCCTCCCTGGGTTTCCCGATGGCCGCCAGGAGGGCCGTGATGCACGTCCCGATATTCGCCCCCAGTACGAGGGCGATCCCTGCCGGGAGGCTCAGGAGTCCCTGGGAGGAGAGGACGATCACCACCCCTGTGGTGGCAGCGGAGGATTGGATGAGCGCCGTGAAGACGGCTCCGGTCAGGATACCCACCCCCAGGGATTCCATGTGGGACATGGCTTCCACGAACGGGGAATAGCCCCGGAGGGGGGTCATGGCGTCTCCCATGATCCCCATGCCGAAGAAGACCAGTCCGAGGCCGAGGATCGCCAGCCCCTGCTTCTTCACCTTCTCCCTCCGGCCCACGAAGAAGACGGCGAAGCCCAGGGTGACCATGAGGAGGGAGTACCTGGAGACGTTGAAGGCGATGATCTGAGCCGTGACGGTGGTCCCGATGTTCGCCCCCATGATGACGCCGATGGACTGGGTCATGGTCATGAGATTGGCGGTAACGAACCCCACCACGAGGACGGTCGTGACGGAGGAAGACTGAACCACCGCCGTCACGAAGGCTCCGGTCAGGACCGAGGTGAAGCGATTCGTGGTCAGGCGCGAGAGGATGTCCTTCATCCTCCCTCCGGCCACCGCCTTCAGCGCGTCGGAAAGGAGCTCCAACCCATACAGGAAGAGGGCCAACCCACCCAGGAGGCCCATGAAGAGAGGAAACAGCTCGAGACCCGAGCCCTCAGCCATTCGGAGTGCCCTTCCTCATGATGGGTGAAGCCGTCCAGAGAGAACCAGGTCCTGGACGCCGGAAGCAGGCAGCGGGTGGAGGCCGGGCCCTCGGATCACAGCCTCCTGAGTCCCCGTTTCGGACCCAGCACCCTGGGTTTCCTCTTCCCCAGCTTCGTAGCTTTCTTGGACCGCCGCTCCATCCAGCGGACCAGGAGCTCCTGGGAGCCTGTGGCCTCTTCCTTCCTGCCCGGTTGCAGCTGGACGTAGCTCCCATCCGGCTGCATCTCCCAGGCGTTCCTCCTATCTCTGAGCTGGGTGTCCAGGATGAACCGGAGCCGGCCCTGTAGCTCCGGGTCCTCTACCGGGGCCAGGACCTCGATGCGGCTGGACAGGTTCCGCTTCATGGCATCCGCTGACCCGATGAGATACTCCTCGTGCTCCCCGATCCTGAAGTAGAAGATCCGGGAGTGTTCCAGAAAGCGACCGACGATACTCACCACCCTGATGTTCTCGGAGAGTCCCGGAATCCCAGGGCGGAGCCTGCAACTGTCCCGGATGATCAGGTCCACCCGGATGCCGGCGGAAGAGGCTTCATAGAGAGCCCGAACGACCCTGGGATCCTCCAGGGCGTTCATCTTGAACTGGAGCCGGCTCGGGGCATCGGGGACGTGGGCAGCCACGGCAGCCTCGATCCGGTCCAGGATCTCCTTCTTCATGCTTTTCGGAGCTTTCAGGATCTTGGAGTACTTCCGCTTGGGCTTGAAACCGGTGGTGAGGTAGTTGAAGAGCTCCGTGAGGTCCGCCCCCATGGTGGGATCGCAGGTGAAGAGGCCCAGGTCCGAGTAGAGGCGGGCGGTGACGGCATGGTAGTTTCCGGTCCCGATGTGGGCGTATCGCCGAAGTCCGTCGTGGTCCTGGCGGACCACCAGGATCACCTTGCAGTGGGTCTTGAGACCCACGACCCCGTAGGTGACGTGGACCCCGGCCTCGCTGAGGCGGTTCGCCCAGCGGATGTTCGCCTCCTCGTCGAAACGAGCCTTGAGCTCCATCACCACCGCCACCTGTTTTCCGTTTCTGGCCGCTTCCACCAGGTAATCCAGGGCTTTCGTGTCCTCCGACGTCCGATAGAAGGTCATCTTGATGGCCCGGACCTTCGGGTCCCGGGCCGCTTCCATGAGGAACCGCTCCACGGAGGTCTTGAAGGACTCGTAGGGGTGGTGTACCAGAATGGATCCACGATCCCGGATCACGTGGAAGATGGACCGCTCCGGCGCCAGGGAGAGCTCGGCGTTGTCCACGGGTGCGTGGGGCGGATCCCGGAGCTCCGGAATCTCCAGCACGGCAATTTCCATCAGGTCCGTGGCGCCCAGGATTCCGGGCTTTTCGAAGACGTCGGCTTCTTCGTCCAAACCCAGCTCCGATGCCAGCATCCCCCGGTGGCCGGGCTGCATCCCCTCCTGGACCTCCAGTCGCACGATGGGGGCGAACCGGCGCTCCCGAAGCTCCGTCTGGATCATGGAGAGGAGGTCTTCCGCCGTCTCCTCCTCGATCTCCGTGTTCGCGTTCCGGGTCACCCTGAAGAGCTCACAGCTCTCCACCACCATGTCGGGGAAGAGGAGGTCCAGATTCTCCATCATCACCAGCTCCAGGGGGACCGCAGCCCTCTCGTCCCTGAGCCAGAGGAACCTGGGAATCCCCCTGCCCACGGGCACCTTGACCCTGGCCATGAGGGGCATCACGTCCCCTTCGTGCCGGATTCTCACCAGAAGGTTGAGGGAGAGATTCGATATGAAGGGGAATGGATGGGCTGGATCCGTGCCCTGGGGGGTCACCAGCGGATAGATGTTCTCCAGGTAGAGCTGACGGAGCTCCGCCTTCTCCTCCTCGGAAAGATCCTCGTAGGTGGCCCGGAGGATGCCCTCTTCCCTCAGAAGTCCCTGGAGCTCCACGCACGTCTCGTGTTGGAGCGCCTCCAGGTGCCGGACGATCTGGTAGCACGCTTCGATCTGATCCCTGGGTGTTCGGCCATCCACTGTCAGGAGGGCCAGGCCCGCGCCCAGCTGCTGCTTGAGGCCCCCGATCCTCTTCATGAAGAACTCGTCCAGGTTCGAGCTCACGATGGAGAGGAACTTCACCCGCTCCAGGAGGGGGGTCCGGGGATCCCTTGCCTCGTGGAGCACCCTGTAGTTGAAGTTCAGCCAGGTGATCTCCCGATTCAGGTAGCACTCCGGAGCCTGGAGATCGAAAGTTCCGTCGGGTCCTGGAAGGGGAAGGGGGGTCGGATCCGGGGGAGTCCTGGGGACCTCCCTCAGCGCTATCAGCTCCGCCGGCTCCTCGTCTTCGCCAACGAGGAGCGGCTCTCCTTCGCCAACGGCGACCGGCTCTCCTTCGCTAACGGCAACCGGCTCTCCTTCGGAAACGGACCCGGGTGTGCTCCCGGTGGCGGGCTCGCCGTCCGGAGGGTCAAAGTGGATCTCCAACACCTCGGCGTCTTCATCCTGAATCATCTGTTCCTTCAATCCTCAGAGCCTCGTTCGGAAGACCGCACCCGGACCTCCGGCCTCACTTCTTCGCCAATGCCCGTTCCAGGGCATCGCACACTTCCTCCAGAACCCGAACCCTGGCGAACCGCTTGTCGTTTCCCTCAACGAGAGCCCAGGGCGCCATCTGCGTGCTGGTGCGCTCCACCATGTCGTTCACCGCACGTTCGTAGGCTGCCCACCGATCCCGGTTCCTCCAGTCCTCCTCGGTCAGCTTCCAGCTCTTGAGAGGGCTCTCCGCCCGAGCCTTGAACCTGGCTTCCTGTTCCTCGGGAGTGATGTGGATCCAGAATTTCTTGAGGACGATGCCGTGGCCCACGAGCTCCGCTTCGAAGTCGTTGATCTCTCCATAGGCCCGCATCCATTCCTTCTGGGTGGCGAACCCTTCGATCCGCTCTACCAGGACCCGACCATACCAG
>JASFRP010000047.1:0-10620 GCA_050114895.1 Gemmatimonadota bacterium | reverse complement strand
CTGGAGGTAGTGCACCTCCTCAAAAAAGAGGGGATACACCTGAAGTACCTCGACATCGGCGGGGGATTCGGCGTTCCCTATACCGGGGAGGAGATGGAGATTCAAGCCCTGGCGGATGCGGTCCTGCCTCTCGTCAAGAACACCGGGTTGAGGCTGGTCCTGGAGCCCGGGCGGAGCATCGTCGGGGAGGCCGGGGTCCTGGTGACACGGGTTCAGGCGGTGAAGGTGTCCGGGTCCAGGACCTTCGTGATCACGGATGCCGGAATGACGGAGCTGATCCGCCCCAGCCACTACGGAGGGGTTCACCCCGTCCAACCCGTGGAGCTTCGGGAGGAGCGGGAGGTCAGGCGCCTCGATGTCGTGGGGCCCATCTGCGAAACGGGTGACTTTCTAGCGCAGGATCGGGAGCTGCCCCTACCCAGGGCCGGAGAGCTGTTGGCCATCGGCATAGCCGGAGCCTATGGCTTCACGATGGCCTCCAATTACAATGGCCGACCCCGGCCTCCGGAAGTCATGGTGGACTCCGGCGAGGTTCACCTCGTCAGGCGGAGGGAGAGCTACGAGGACCTGGTGAGGGGGGAGGTGATCCCCTGAGAGAGCCGGGAGTGTCGATGTCGGATTCCATGGTGGCCAGGGGCCGGCTCCCGGCCTGCTCCGAGGCGCCCCCGCCTATCCACCCTCCGTGACCACGGCCTCGGCCTCGATCTCGATGAGCATGTCCGGGTGGATCAGGCTGCCGACCTCCACCAGTGTCGTAGTAGGCGGGTGGTCCCCGAACGCCTCCCGGTGACCCTGTCCGTATTCCTCCCACCGGCTGATATCGGTCACGAACATTCGGGTCCTCACCACATCGTGGAGACTCGCCCCCAGACTCTCCAGGGCTCCACGGATGATCTCCAGACATCGGACCGTCTGGGGATACCCATCCCCGGGCGCGTGAACGCTCCCGTCCGGGTCCACGGGAGCGGTTCCCGTGACGTAGATGACGTTCCCGGCCCGAAGAGCACGGCAGTAACCCACGGCCTCCTCCCAGGGAGCCCCGCTGAAGGTGCGGCGGAAGGTCATGGCGTACCTCTCGAGCCCGGAGCGTCCGGGATTCCCCTACGCTCCGTCATGATGGAATCCACCTCCTCCCACACTCTCCTCATGAATTGAATGTCCCGGCCCCTCTTCTCCACGAAGTTCAGCAGATCTTCCTCGTCCAGGCCAAGGTTCTCGAGAATCTGGTCCCGTCGCTCCAGGGGCACCTCTTCCCCGGGAGTACCCAGGGCTTCCACGCGAAGCTCCACATAGGCCTGGATGAACGCCTCCCTGGAGATGATCGTGCCCTGCTCGCGTCCCGAATCCCCCGAAGTGCAAGAAGCACCGAAGAGGAGGGCCGCCGCGAGGAGAATCAGGTACCGGAATCGCAAGGAAAGACCAGGAAAAAGCCCGAGAGGCGCCGTGACCGATTCGGCCGTGCCGGCATCGATCCCCGAAACGCCTCGAAGGTGGCGGGAGTGCGCTGATCGTGTCAAGCGAGAGGGCGCACGGGTGGGAACCAACCCGGGCTCCTCGGGGGTATTCTTCGGCATGAAAACATACAGGATGCACCGCCAGCATCGGGGCTCCGGGGCGGCCGCCGCAGCTCTGGGGCTTGCCTTTCTCGCCTCCTGCGTCGTGAACCCCGCCACAGGGGAGCGGCAGCTCACCCTCATGTCCGAGGGGCAGGAGATCCAGATGGGCCAGGATGCCGATCCGGACATCGTGGCCTCCATGGGCCTCTATCCCGATCAGGGTCTTCAGACGTACGTCCAGGAGTTGGGTGAGGAGCTGGCGACAAACTCCGAGCGACCGGACCTCCCCTGGACCTTTCGTGTTCTGGACGATCCCGTCATCAACGCCTTCGCCCTCCCGGGTGGCTACATCTACGTCACCCGGGGAATCCTGGCGTATCTGGATTCTGAAGCGGAACTGGCGGGCGTGCTGGGCCACGAGATCGGTCACGTCACTGCTCGGCATTCGGTGAACCAGATCTCCCGGGCACAGGTGGCCCAGCTGGGGTTGGGCGTAGGGATGATTCTCGCTCCGGAGCTCCAGCAGTTCGAGGGGCTGGCCAGTGCCTCGCTGGGTCTCCTCTTTCTCAAGTTCGGGCGGGATGACGAACGGCAGGCCGACGAGCTGGGGGTCCGATACATGAGCCGGCTGGGATACGATCCGGCTCAGCTCTCCGGAGTCATGGGGATGTTGGGACGGGTCACGGCGGGAGGGGAGGGCGGAAGAACTCCGGAGTGGCTCTCGACGCATCCCAACCCGGAAAACCGCGAGGCCACCATCCTCCGCCTCGCCGAAACGGCCGATGTCGCGTCGGATCCGCCAAAGGTGGTCAGAGAAGCCTTCATCCAACGCATGGACGGATTGATCTTCGGGGAGAACCCTCGAGAGGGGTTCTTCAGGGACTCCCACTTCTACCACCCGGACATGCGGTTCCAGATGGACTTCCCGTCGGGGTGGCAAACGGCGAACAGCCGACAGGCCGTGCAGGCCTTGAGCCCCCAGGAGGATGCGATCCTGGCGCTCACGTTGGGGGAGGGGACAGAGGCAGGGGCTGCACTCCGAACCTTCCTGGCCCAGGACGGGATAGAGGGCGCAGGCCTAACGGAGGCATCGGTGAACGGCCTCCCCGCCGCCGCCGCGGATTTCCGACTCATCACCGAGGACCAGACCCTCGACGGAAGGGTCCTGTTCCTGGAGCATGCCGGGACCCTCTTCAGGATCCTCGCGTACGGGGTTTCCGCGTCCTGGGCCGGCAACCGGAATGCCGCCCGGAGTGCCCAGGAGAGCTTCCGTCCCCTCACGGACCCCACCTACCTGAACGTTCAGCCCGCCCGAATTGACGTGGTCCGGGTTCCCAGGGCCATGTCCCTGGACGGATTTCTGGCGCAGGAAGGCGCCCAGGACCGGGGCGAGGAGGTGCGGCTCCTCAACCGCCTGGAAGGGAACCCTTCTCTTCGGGCAGGTGATCTCCTGAAGATTCCCAAGGGGGGTCGCCTCCCGGGCGGCGCCTGAGAATACGGGAAGGGGAGTTCCCTACACCTGCGTGAAACTGGAATCCGGCATGGATGGGATGGGCCGTGCCAGCTCCCGGGAGATCCTGGTCCGGATCTTGAACCCTGAAGAGGAGCAGTAGTCCAGGAGGGGAGGGTATCCGCCGATCTGGCTGTGGGAACGCCCTGAACGGACGATGGGGTGCCATTGTGGCAGATCGCGAAACCCTACTTGCCTCTGGCACCGCACGGGACACCTCAGCAAGGAGAGGACAGACCCGGTTCCGGGTGAATGAACGATGTTGAGCCCTGAACGCCTCACCGTTAAGGCCGCGGAGGCCATCCAGCTCGCGGCTCAGGAGGCCCGGAGGTCGGAGCACCCCCAGATCGAAGGGGTGCACCTGCTCCAGGCCCTTCTGGATCAGGAGGACGGGATCGTAGCCCCGATCCTGAACAAGCTGGGTGTAACCGTAAGCCTCATCCGGGAACGCACCCGGGAGTCCCTCGGGAGCCGGGCTCGGGTATCCGGTGGCTCGGACCCGGGCCTTTCCCGGGACCTGACTCGGGCCATGGACGTGGCGGAGGAGGAGGCCCGGAGCCTGGGGGACGAGTACGTCTCCACCGAGCACCTGCTCCTGGGTCTTTCCGAGGAGAAGGGGGACGCGGGTCGAATCCTCCGGGATGTGGGAGCCGAGCGAAAGGCTCTCCGGGAAGCCATGGAGGCGGTCCGAGGCTCCCATCGGGTGACGGATCAGACGCCTGAAGACACCTACCGGGCCCTGGCCCGGTTCAGCCGCGACCTCACGGAGGCTGCCCGCCTCGGGAAGCTGGACCCGGTCATCGGACGGGATGAAGAGATTCGTCGGGTCATCAAGGTCCTGGCTCGTCGGACGAAGAACAACCCCGTCCTTATCGGGGAGCCTGGTGTGGGGAAGACCGCCATCGTGGAGGGGCTTGCCCAGCGAATCGTGGCGGGGGACGTCCCCACTACCCTGGCCAACAAGAAGCTGGTCTCCCTGGACATCTCCGCCATGCTCGCCGGGGCCAAATACCGGGGGGAATTCGAAGAGCGCATGAAGGCCACCTTGAAGGAGATCGCGGAGGGAGAGGGTCGCTTTGTGGTCTTCATCGACGAGCTCCACACCATCGTGGGGGCCGGGGCCGCCGAGGGTGCCGTGGACGCCGGGAATATGCTGAAACCGATGCTGGCCCGGGGAGAGCTTCGCATGGTGGGTGCCACGACCCTGGACGAATACCGGAAGCACATCGAGAAGGATCCGGCCCTGGAGCGGCGCTTCCAACCGGTCTTCGTCGCTCCCCCATCCGTGGAAGACACGGTAGCCATCCTCAGGGGACTCAAGGAGCGGTACGAGGTCCACCACGGGGTCCGCATCAAGGACGATGCCCTCATCGCCGCCGCGCGGCTCTCCGACCGCTATATCGGGGGCAGGTTTCTGCCGGACAAGGCCATCGATCTCATCGACGAAGCCGGAAGCCGCCTGCGTATCGAGATCGACTCATTGCCCCAGGAGATCGACGAAGTCGAGCGTCGAATCACGCAGCTGGAGATCGAGAAGCAGGCTCTCTCCCAGGAGGCGGATCCGTCGGCCAAAGAGCGGTTGAGGGGGATCGAGGGGGAGTTGGCCGAGCTTCGGGAGAGTAGTGCCGGGATGAAGGCCCGATGGCAGGCCGAGAAGGAGGCCATCACCCGAATCCAGAGCCTGAAGGAAAAGGTGGACGAGCTCCGGCTGGAGGCCGACCGGGCCACCAGGACGGGAGACCTAAACCGAGCTGCGGAGCTCCAGTACGGGGAGATTCCAGGCACGGAGCAGGCCCTGGAGGTGGCGGAGGCCCGTCTGGCGGAGCTGCAGGCCGAAGGGAAATTCCTGCGAGAGGAGGTGGACGCAGACGACATCGCCCAGGTGGTGGGGGAATGGACGGGGATCCCTGTGAGCCGGTTGCTGGAATCGGAACGCAAACGGCTTTCCCGGCTGGAAGACCTCTTGTCGATGCGGGTCATCGGCCAGGACGAGGCGGTCGGTGCCGTGTCCAACGCCGTCAGGCGGGCTCGAGCCGGCCTCCAGGACCCGAATCGGCCCGTGGGGTCCTTCATCTTTCTGGGACCCACCGGGGTGGGAAAGACCGAGACGGCCCGGGCCCTGGCGGAGTTCCTCTTCGACGACGAACGGGCCATGGTCCGCATCGACATGTCCGAGTACATGGAGAAGCATGCGGTGGCCCGCCTCATCGGGGCTCCCCCCGGATACGTCGGATACGAGGAGGGTGGCCAGCTCACGGAGGCCGTACGCCGGCGCCCCCACGCGGTGATCCTCTTCGACGAGATCGAGAAGGCCCACCCCGACGTATTCAACGTCCTCCTCCAGATCCTGGATGACGGTCGCCTGACGGATTCCCAGGGACGGGTAGTGGATTTTCGGAACTCCGTGGTCATCATGACCTCCAACATCGGGAGCCAGTACATTCTCGAGCGTGCCGGGACGGGCAGCTGGGACGAGGTAGGGGAGTGGGTCAGGCGCGAGCTCCACGCCCATTTCCGGCCCGAGTTCCTCAACCGGGTGGACGACGTCATCGTCTTCAAACCCCTGGGACGCCCCGAGCTCGAGGCCATCGTAGAGCTCCAGCTCAAGAGAGTGGAGGCTCTTGCCGCAGAGCTGGGAGTGACCCTGGAGGTGACTCCGGAGGCCGTAGACCTCATCTCGGAGGAAGGGTACGATCCGGCGTACGGTGCCAGACCTCTGAAACGGGCCATCCAACGCCTGCTGCAGGACCCGCTGGCCCTCCATCTCCTGGAATCGGAAGTTCCCGAGGGGACGAGGATCCGGATCAGCCCACACCCGGAGGGCAGGAGGCTGGATTTCCGAGAGACGGGGGTGGAGGAACCCGGGGAGGGGGGGGTGGCCGGGTCCTCATGAGCGGCTCCTGCCCCCCTATGCTCCCGTGGAGGATTGGCTAGATTCTCAGCTTCAAGTTGACGCGGGGGGACCCATCAGCCAGTGTGCTGCGATGCTTTCCCTGGCGGACCCCGGAACGGAGTCGCTGATGAGACGCTTTCTGCTTCTTGCGATCCTTTTCTCTATGGGAGGTTGCACCCACCGGGTCATCGTTCCCGGGGAGGCGGCTTCCGTGGCTCCGATGCTCTCGGTGGAGCGGTTTCTCCAGGCCGCCAATGCCAGGGATCTGGATTCCATGGCCCGGCTCTTCGGCACGAGCGATGGACCGGTCATCGAGACCGGCAGCACGTTCGGGTGCGCATTCAAGAAACTCGGCTCCTGGTTTGGCCTGGGGGAGCGGTGTCTCACGCTCCAGGAGGTGGAGATCCACATGGACCTCATCGCCCAGATCATCCAGCACGAGGACTACACCATCGTCTCTGAATCGGCGGTGGCCGGCCGGATGGACCCGACATCCCGGATCGCCGTCGACATGAGGATTGACGGGAGGGATATCGAGGACGTTCCGTTCGTCGTGGTACGCACCTCGGAAGGGCGGTGGCTCATCGAAGAAGTAGGATTGGCTACGATTACGGGTGGAGGCGGCGAAGGGCCGTGACGTTTGGGGGACGACCGCGGGGACCCAGGACCCCGGTCAACCCGATACCAGCTCCACCAGGACTCCGCCCGTGCTCCTGGGGTGCAGAAATGCCACCTGGTGACCCCGGGCTCCGGGACGGGGTTCGGAGTCGATGAGCTCTACGCCATTCTCGGCGAGCTGGGCCAGGGCGCCAGGTAGATCTGGGACTCTGAACGCGATATGATGGAGTCCCGGGCCACGACGCCGGAGGAAGCGCCCGACAGTGGTGTCGGGGCCCAGGGGTTCCAGGAGCTCCACCGAGCCCGCGAAGGAGACCCGAACACCCTGGGATTCCAGCGTCTCTGGCGGGGAACAAGTCTCCCCTGCCAGGAGCTCGAATAGACGACAAGCCTCTCGGAGGGAGGAAACGGCCACGGCTACGTGGTCCAGCGGATAGGTGAACATCTTCCTGTCGTTGCCTGGATGAAGACGAGAGAAGATCCCGGTGGCGTCGCAATCCCGGCGGCATGGTATCGAGAGCCGCCAGTTCGGACAAGGAGTAGTCTACATGGCTGAGAGTGAACGAGTCTTCGAGGTGACGGACCAGAATTTTGGAGATGAGATCGAGAGTACGACCGGCCTCTCCATGGTCGATTTCTGGGCTGCATGGTGCGGGCCATGCCGGATGGTGGCCCCCATCGTAGCGGACCTGGCCGAGACCTACGCCGACCAGGGCTTGAAGGTTGGAAAGCTGGACGTGGACAACAACCCCCATACAGCGAGCCGGTTCGGCATCCGTTCCATTCCCAGCATCCTCTTCTTCAAGGATGGGAAGCACGTGGACACGGTGATCGGCGCCGTCCCGCGCCCCTTCCTGGAGGCGAAGGTTAACGAATACATCTGATCTACGTGATCTCGCGGCGTCTCGGGCCCGGTTCCGCGTCCCTCGCGGTCGTGGACCCGGGCCTTTCCGTACCACCCTCCGCCTGCCGGGTGCGAGCAGACCCCTGGCCTCTCCCCCTGTGCGTCCCCATCCTTTCCGGATGGCTACCGTCTACCTGGTCAGCACACCCATCGGGAATTTGGGCGACCTGAGCCCCCGGGCGAGGGAGACCCTGGCCCAGGTACCGCGGATTCTGGCTGAGGACACCCGACGCACCCGACCCCTGCTGACGCATCTGGGGCTGAGTGCGGCTCTCGTGTCCCTCCATGCCCACAATGAGGCTGAGAGGGTTGAAGAGATCCTTGGCTGGCTTGCGGACGGAGAAGACGTAGCTCTGGTGTCCGACGCCGGAACCCCCCTGGTGTCCGACCCGGGGGAACGCCTGGTGGAGGAGGTCCTGGCGGCCGGCCATCAGGTCGTACCTGTACCTGGTCCATCGGCGATCCTGGCCGCCCTGGTGGCCTCCGGGCTGCCGGCGGGCCGATTCACCTTTCTGGGATTCCTCCCCAGAAAGGGGGCCCAGCGCCGGGAGCTCCTGGATCGTCTCGCGTCGGCGCCGGAGACCACCGTCGTCTTCGAGTCGCCCGAGCGACTGGTCTCGCTTCTGGAGGAGCTTCTCGCCGTTTCGGGATCGAGCAGGCGAGGTTCCGTGGCAAGGGAGCTGACCAAGCTCCACGAAGAGATCGTCAGGGGCACACTGGAAGAGCTGCTGGATCACTTCCGGTCGCGCCCCGTACGGGGTGAGGTCACTCTGGTCCTGGAAGCCGCGCCGGATGAAGGGGGTTCTTCCCACGTGGACCGGGCCGCCGCCGCGGCTCTTGCGGACGCTCTCCTGGAGGAGGGTCTGAGCCCGAGTCGCGCGGCGCGGGAGGTGGCGAGACGCCTCCGGGTCCCTCGGAACCGGGCGTACGAGGTGGTCCAGTCCAGGGCTCGTGGGGGGGGAAGCGGGGACCGACGCCCGTCATGACCCGTTCCTCGGACCGCCCTGCTCCCTTGCCCCCCCTGACCCTCGCTCCGGATGCCGCCGCAGTGATCCGTGAGGAGATCCGGAGAGCCGCAGGGAGAGAGGTGACCTTCCTGGCCGAGGTTGGAGCGGGGAGGGTCCTCTCGAATCCTCGCGCCGTTGCCAGGGGAAACCGCTCGGCGGTCCTGGCCGTCTCCAGGGGAGCGCCACAGGGAAGCATAATGCTCCACAACCATCCCTCGGGGGAGTTGGATCCGTCCGATGCCGACCTCTCCGTGGCGGCCACCCTTTATGAGGAGGGCCTCGGATCGGCCATCGTGAACAACGAGGCGACCCGGATCTACGTGGTGGTGGAGCCCCCGGAGCCCCGGGTAGTCGAGCCGCTGGAGTTGGAGGAAGTGGAGGCCTTTCTCGAGGAGGACGGACCTCTCTCCCGCACCCTTCCGGCCTTCGAGGATCGGCCCGGTCAGAGGGACATGGCTCTCCTGGTAACCCGTCGGTACAACCAGGGCGGGGTCGTTCTGGTGGAGGCCGGCACCGGCACGGGGAAATCCATGGCGTACCTCCTGCCGGCCGCCCTCTGGGCGCTCCGGAACCAGGAGCGGACCGTCATCTCCACGAATACCATCAACCTGCAGGAACAGTTGGTGGGAAAGGACCTGCCCCTCCTGGAGAAGGTCATGGGAGAGCCCCTGGCCTGGGCTCTCGTGAAGGGCAGAGGAAACTACATCTCCATCCGGCGGGCCCGGCTGGCGGCGGCTACGGCCCCGGCCCTCTTCCAGGAAGACCGGAGCCGAGAGATGCAGGCTCTCCTGGAGTGGATGGAGACTTCCGTGGACGGGTCGCTGTCGGACCTGTCGGCGCCCCCTTCGGAGGAGGTGTGGGAGGAGGTCCAGAGCGACCCGGACATCTGCCTGCGGGCCCGGTGCCCTCACTTCCAGGCTTGCTTCTTCCAGAAGGCGAGGCGGGAGGCGGCGGCGGCGAAGCTCCTGGTGGTGAACCATCATCTCCTCTTCACCGACCTGGCCGTAAGAAGGGCCACCAACAACTTCACGCAAGCGGCGGTCCTGCCCCCCTACCGCCACATCATCGTGGACGAAGCCCACAACGCCGAGGAGGCAGCAACGGACCACCTGGGGGTGGAGGTCACCAGGCGGGGGCTCTATCGTCTCCTCTCCCGTCTGGAGCGAAGGGGAAAAGGAGTCCTGGCAGATCTCCGGGCCCAGCTCTCTGCGCACCCCGATCTGGGTTCGGCGGCGGCATGGCTCAAACGTGTCGAAGACCGTGTCCTCCCTGCCCTGGAGGAGGCGAGAGGAACCCTGGAGCCCCTCCTGGCATCCCTGGATGGAGTGCTTCCGGACGATGCGGGAAGTTCCCTCCGACTGGGTGGTGCAGGAGGGGTGGAACCCGCTCAGGGGATGGTGGTGCAGGAGGCGCTGGCCTCCTTCCTGATGGCGTTCCAACGGTTGGCTAGGGAGGTGGGAGAGTTGCGTGTCCGCATCAGCGGGGACGAAGCGTGGATCGACCTCCTGGAGGGCCGGATCCTGGACCTGCAGAGTTTCCAGAATCGCCTGGAATCCTCGGCCCTGGGGATTCGGCGGGTCCTGGATCCCGGGGACGAGGCGACTGGCCTCGTTCGCTGGCTCCAGCAGAAGGGGCGTCCGCTGGGAGGGAGGCGGAACCTCGCGCTGGCCGCCGCACCCATCGAGGTGGGTCCCATCCTCAGGGAGGACCTCTTCGGCCGGGTGGAGACCGCGGTCCTGACTTCCGCCACTCTCACGACCCGAGCGGGGTTCGAGTACCTCCGGGCCCGCCTGGGCCTGAGCCCGGAGACGCTGGTAGAAGCGGAGGGGGAGCTGACCGTGGAGGAGGCCGTTGTGCCGTCTCCCTTCGACTTCCGGCGACAGAGCGTGCTCGCGGTCCCCACCGACCTTTCCGGGCCCCAGGGGCCCGGGAACGGGTTCCAGGAGGAGACGGCCCTCGTGGTCCTGGACCTGGCCGGGCTAACCGGTGGAGGGATCTTCGTCCTCTTCACCTCCCATCGCGCCCTCGCGCGGGTGGGCGAGCTGCTGAGGGACCGGGAGAGGTCCCTTCCCGGGCCCCTCTTCGTTCAGGGGGAGGCCCCCCGTGCCAAGCTCCTCCTCCAGTTCGTCGAA
>JASFRP010000046.1:0-10643 GCA_050114895.1 Gemmatimonadota bacterium | reverse complement strand
GTTGGGAGGGAGGGCAGTGAAGGTTCTTCTGGTAGAAGCGGAGCCCGAGGGTCTCCCGGCGACGGGACCCACGCAGGAGAGCCTCCCAGGCGGGGCGGTGGAGATTGAGAGGGCCGGAGACCTGACCTCCGCCATGAAACGGTTGTCGAAGGGCGGGATCGATCTGATTCTGCTGGACCTTTCCCTGCCGGATAGCCAGGGAATCGTGACCTTCGAAAGGACCCACGCCTTCGAGCCGGACGTGCCCATCGTCGTTCTGACAGAGGTGGACGACGAGGAGATTGGCCTGAACACGGTGAGGGGCGGAGCCCAGGATTATCTCGTCAAGGCAAAGGCGGGGCCGGAGCTCCTCCACCGATCCATCCGGTATGCGGTGGAACGCCATCGTCTCACGTCGGCGCTTCGAAGCCTCTCCCTCATCGACGATCTCACGGGCCTCTACAACCATCGTGGGTTCGACAACCTGGGGAATCACCACCTCCAGCTTGCGGCGAGGACCGGGAGAGCGGTCCTTCTATTCTACCTGGACCTCGATCGACTCAAGACCATCAACGATACTCTGGGCCACCACGTCGGAGACCGGGCCCTGGGGAGGGTGTCCGAGACTCTGCGGGATACGTTCCGCCAGTCCGACATCATCGCCCGGGTGGGGGGGGATGAGTTCGCGGTGATGGCCCTGGAGGTCTCGGAACAGGGGGAGGGGGACCTCCTCCGGCGCCTCCGAGAACGCGTAAACGAGTTCAACCTCCGTCGAAGAGAAGCGTTCGCCCTGTCCCTCTCGGTGGGGACGGCCCGTTTCGATGGTGAGCGTCCGGTCCAGCTGGAAGACCTGCTGAGGGAGGCGGAGACCGATATGCACCGGGAAAAAGGGGCGAAGCGAGGGGCCCACCCCATCGAGGAGACGGCGAAGTGACCGAACGCGCCCTGAGCCTTTTGACAGAGGACCAGGAAGGATCTTGAGTCTCAACGATTCTTCCTCCGGCCCCGACGGTGGAAACGTCCCAGGGGAGGTTTCCGGGAGAGGCTCCCCCAGCCACTGGCTTGTTCGAATCGCCGAGCGGGCAGGGCTCTCGAGAACCGAACGCCTGGACGTGCCTCCCGACACCTCGGTGGATAACGCCTGGGGGACCGTAGCCCGTGCCATGGGGTTGTCCGAGAGCCAGCTGGCCGAGGTGGTTGCCCAGTATTTCCGGTTGAAGGTGGCGGACCTCCAAGGTATCGACCCCAACGCCTTCCTCCTGGTCCCCGAGGCCATGGCGAGGAAACACCTGATCTTCCCATTGGTGGAGACGGACCGGCATCTCGTGGTGGCCACCGCCGACCCCACGGATGTCGAGGCCGAGCGCTTGCTGGGCTTCACCTCGGGGCGCCAGGCGGTCTTTGAAGTGGCCTCGCCCAGAGCCATCAAGGAGGCCATCGACGAGCGGTTTCCCCCGGACAGGACTCTGGAGAACCTCCTGGGGACCCTGGAGATGGACGACCATTCCGAGGACGCAGTTCGCCTCATCGAAGAGATGGGCCCCGAGGCCATATCCGCGGGGGAGGTGGATGCGGCTCCGGTGGTTCGGCTCACCAACCTCATCATTCGTGACGGGATCGCGCAGGGGGCCAGCGACCTCCACATCGAGCCGGGACGGAAGATGGGGGTGGTGCGGTACCGGGTCGACGGGGTTCTCCGAAAGCACATGGACCTGCCCATGCCGGCGTTGAACCGGATCGTCTCCCGGATCAAGATCCTCTCGAGAATGGATATCGCCGACCGCCTGCGGCCCCAGGACGGGAAGGCGAGAGTGATGGTCAAGGGCCAGGCCTACGACCTCCGGGTATCGACCTTGCCCGCTGCAGGTGCGGAGAAGTGCGTAATTCGGGTCCTGGACTCGAACGTCTCTGTCATGCTGGAGAACCTGGGCGTTCCGGGGCCGGAGCTGGTCCGCTTCAGGCAGCTCCTGAGCCACCGGCACGGAATCGTCATGGTGACCGGGCCCACCGGCTCCGGGAAGACCACCACCCTCTATGGGGCCCTCAAAGAGCTGGCGGACGGCAAGGTCAACATCATGACGGTGGAGGACCCCATCGAGTACGAGCTTCCGTCCGTCACCCAGACCCAGGTGGAGACCAGGCAGGGACTGACCTTTGCCGCTGCCCTGCGCTCCATCCTCCGTCAGGACCCGGACGTCATTCTGGTGGGTGAGATTCGGGACAGAGAGACGGCTCAGACCGCCGTGGAGGCGGCCATGACGGGCCACCTGGTCCTGGCAACGGTTCACGCCAACGACGCCGTCAACTCCGTTCCGAGACTCGCGGACCTGGGGCTTCAATACTCGGCTATCGCGGCGACCCTGCGGGGGGCCCTGGCGCAGCGCCTCCTTCGGAAGGTCTGCGCCGCCTGCGCCGAGTCGGTCCGGGGGATCCTCACTCCGGATGAGCAACAGTTGACGGAAAGACACGGGGTGGAACCCGTGGTTCGCGCCGTGGGCTGCTCGGAATGTGGGTTCACCGGGTACCGGGGCCGACTCCCGGTACCGGAGGTCATGGTAGTGGGGCCCAGGCTGGCGGCTGCCATCGAGGCCCGAAAGGGTGCGGCCACCCTCAGCCACCTGGCGGAACAGGGTGGAATGCGGTCCATGCACGAGGTCGGGCTCGACTGGGTCCGGCAGGGAAAGACCACGCTGGTGGAGATCGAGCGAGTGCTGGGTACCGTGGTCGAGGAGAAGGAAGCCACGAAGGAGAGCCAGGGCCCCCCCCGGATCCTCCTGGTGGATGACGACGAGGGTGCGAGGATCACGATGCGGACGCTCCTTCAGTCCGAGGGGTTCGAGATCCTCGAAGCGGACGGGGGGCATGCAGCCATGGATATCCTCAAGGTGGACCCGGGGTTTTCCCTCGTCATACTCGACCTCAGGATGCCTGGCCTGGACGGCCGACAGGTCCTGGATCTCATCCGGGGCTCCGTGGATACCGCCGCGCTTCCGGTCATGATCCGGACCGGGGCGGGGACGGAAAGAGACGAAGCGGTCCTGCTGGACGCCGGGGCGGACGATTTCGTGATGAAGTCGGCAGACTCCGCACGGTTCTTGGCACGAGTCAAAGCGGTCATCCGGCGCTCCCTCATCTGAACACCCTTCTGCGACGCCATATCCAGGACAAAGAAGAGAGCCCCGCTTCCGGGCAGGGAGCGAGGCCCGCAAATTGACACAGGCCAACGCGTTTGACAGTTTAATAGGCTTTCGGGGGTAGGTTTCCAGCCCCCCACTTTCATGACCTCGAACCTCCGGTTCAAGCCTCATGTTCAAGACCATGCGAGGCCGACTGATCACCATCGTCATCGTCGTGGCGGTGGCTCTCGGCTACCTGTATGCCAACGGAATCAAGTACGGCCTGGATCTCCAGGGGGGAATGCACCTGGCCCTGGAGGTCGATGACCCCGAAGGTACCTATACCGCCGAGGCCAAGGCAGACCACATCGATCGGGCGGATCGGATCCTCCGGACCCGCATCGACGAATTCGGGGTCGAGGAGCCTCTCATTCAGAAGGTGGGCTCCGATCGCCTCATCGTCGAGCTTCCGGGCATCAAAGACGAGGAGAGGGCCAAGGCGCTCATTCAGCGCAACGCCTACCTCGAGTTCCGATTGGTGCTCCCCACCACGTCGGTGGACCAGGACTTTCCACGCCTGGACCGAGCCATCGTGGCGACCCTGGGCGAGGATTCCGTTCGGGCCATGGGTCATGTTACCGAGGCCGCACCCTCCAGCTCCCTGGAGGAGCTCCTCTTCCAGGGAGGGGATACGACAGCTGCCGCGGACTCTCTGGCAGCGGCCGCCGACTCTCTGGCAGCGGCCGCCGACTCTCTGGCGGGTGTCGAGCCGGAGGTCCAGGAGACCCCCGCGGATACCGCAGGGGCGGAGGGGTCTGCAGGAGAGCTTCGGCCCCTTACCGGCCTCCTGAACCAGGGGGACGGGGAAGGGATCTATCTCGTGGCCGAGGAGGACCTGGACGCCGCCCAGCTCTACTTGTCTCTCCCCGAGGTCCAACGTGCCTTGCCCCGAGGCGTTTCCTTGGCATGGGGTGCGGACCTGGTGGCGTACGGGGCCAGGAACTACAAGCGCCTGTACGTGCTGGAAGAGGATCCCTTCATGACGGGGGACATGCTGGAGAACGCCGTGGCGAATCGGGATCCCCAGTACAACCAGGCCATCGTGAACTTCCAGCTGAATCGCCGGGGGGGACGCCGTTTCGCCGAGTTTACCGGACAGCATGTGGGTGACTTCCTGGCCATCGTCCTGGACGGCGAGGTCATGAGTGCGCCCGTCATCCGGGACCGCATCGGCGCCTCAGGACAAATCGAGCTGGGGAACTCCCCCATGGAGGACGCCCGGGACCTGGCACTCGTCCTCCGGGCCGGCGCTCTCACGGCGCCCCTTGCCATCATGGAGGAACGGACCGTCGGCCCCTCCCTGGGTCAGGACTCCATCGACTCCGGCATGATCGCGGGAATCGTGGGCCTGGTCCTGGTGGTCCTCATCATGGTGGCCTACTACCGAGTGGCGGGCCTTCTGGCCATCGGAGCGCTGGCCGTCTACGTGATTCTGGTTCTCGGAGGGTTGGCGGCGTTGAATGCTACCCTGACCGTTCCGGGGATCGCCGGGCTCATTCTCTCCATCGGAATGGCCGTGGATGCCAACGTCCTCATCTTCGAGCGGATCAGGGAGGAACTGATCGCGGGGAGAGCGACCCGCACCGCTGTGGACGAGGGGTTCGGACATGCCCTGTCCGCCATCGTGGATTCGAACATCACCACGCTCCTCACCGCCCTCATCCTCTTCCAGTTCGGGACCGGCCCTGTTAAAGGGTTTGCCGTGACCCTGTCCATAGGGATCGTGGCCTCCTTCTTCTCGGCAGTTTTCGTCACCCGGACCTTCTTCCTCGTGTACCTCGCCGGGAAGAAGACTGCCGACCCCATCAGCATCTAAGAGCATTCCATGCGGATATTCAGCGAAGCACATTATGAGTTCATCTCCAGGAGGAAGACGGCGTACGGCATCTCCGGCGCGGCCATCCTCATCGCTCTTGGCGCCATGCTGGCCAACGTCTTCCTCATCGGGAGCTGGCAGAATTACGGCGTCGACTTCACCGGAGGTTCGCTGATCCAGATCCGGTTCAACATTCCCATGACCGCCGGTGACCTCCGGGATGCGCTGGGAGGAACCGGCGCTCCCGAGATCACAGCGTTCGGTTCCGAGAACGATTTCAACATCCGGGCTCCGGTCATGGAGAATGCTTCGGTGGACGAGGTTCGCCAGGAGCTGGAGAGCCAGATCTCCGCCGCTTTCGGGGAGGGTACCTTCCAGGTGATGGAGGCCGAGCTCGTGAGCGCGAAGGTCGGGGGCGAGCTTCAGCAGAAGGCGGTCTTCGCCATCCTCTTCTCCTTCATCCTCACGCTCGTTTATCTGGCGATTCGGTTCGAGTTCCGGTTCGGTGTCGCTGCCGTCATTGCCACCGTCCACGACATCCTCATCACCCTCGGCTTCCTGGCGCTCTTCCGGGTCGAGATCGCCCTCCCCACGGTGGCGGCTATTCTCACCATCGTCGGCTACTCCCTCAACGACACCATCGTGGTCTTCGACCGGATCAGGGAGAACCTCGGCAGGAAGGGCGGCCGGAAGGAGGACCCGGCGGAGCTGGTGAACCGGTCCATCAACGAGACACTGCCACGGACCGTGCTGACTTCCGGGACCACGCTGGCCGTGCTTCTGGCACTCCTTCTCCTGGGTGGAACGGTGATCCGGGATTTCACCATGGTGCTGATGCTCGGGATCCTGGTGGGAACCTACTCCTCCATCTTCGTGGCCTCTCCGGCCCTCCTGGAGATCCAGAAGCGCTGGGGAACCGGGGACGCGAAGGATAAGAAGAGGCGCAGGGGTGCTGCGGTGCCGGTCTGATGGCCAGGGGGCCGTTCCTGCCCAGGTAACGGCCCCCGTCTCATTCACCTGACCCCGTCGGGCGTCGTCCTTGTCTCCCACCGACCCCATGCTCATAGACAGCCACTGCCACCTGACGGACGAACAGTACGATGGGGACCGTGGGGAGGTCCTGGCTCGAGCCCGGCGCGCGGGAGTCGAGAAGGTGGTCTCCATCTGTTCCGACGCGGCGGATCTCCAGCGGGTCGAGGCCCTGGTGGACGACGGAACCGAACCCGAAGGGCTGCCCCAGTTGTGGGGAACCGCAGGCGTCCACCCCCACGAGGCGATGGACGCAGGCGACGCCGACCTGGACCGGATTCGGAGGGCGGCGGGGGGGAACCGCAGGATCGTTGCCATTGGCGAGACGGGTCTCGATTTCTTCTACGACCACTCCCCGAGAGAGATCCAGGAGGGACTCTTCCGGGGGCACCTGGAAACGGCGGAGGCCCTGAATCTTCCCGTCGTGGTCCATTCCCGGGATGCCGACGGGCTGACGATTCGGATCCTCAAGGAATGGTCCGGCAGGGTGAGGGGGGTCCTCCACTGCTTCACCGGAGGAGAAGAGCTTCTCCGCACTGCCCTGGAGCTGGGATGGATGATCTCCTTCACGGGGATCATCACCTTCAAGAGGTATCAGGGCCAGGAGTTGGTGCGCTCCGTGCCCCAGGATCGGATCATGGTTGAGACGGACGGCCCCTACCTGGCTCCAACTCCGCACCGGGGGCACCGGAACGAACCTGCCTACGTGGTCCGGGTGGCTGAGGAGCTGGCGGCCATCCGGAGGGAGGATCCGGAGGAAGTCCAGGTGTATACCACCGAGAATGCCATCGGGTTCTTCGAGCTCGGAGGGTGATGATCACGGTCCGACCCCGACGTCCACCCATGAAGCGACCCCACCGGGTTCCGGCGGGGATTCGGAGCCGCTGAAGAGGCACATGTCGAGACGCATTCGCATCCTTCCGGACGCCGTGGCGAACCAGATCGCTGCGGGAGAAGTAGTGGAGCGTCCCGCGTCGGTGGTGAAGGAGTTGGTCGAGAACGCCCTGGACGCCGCAGCCAAGCGCATTCAGGTGGAAGTGGAAGGGGGAGGAAAGCAACGCATCCGGGTTTCCGACGACGGGATAGGGATGGGGAGGGAGGACGCGCTTCTTTCCCTGGACCGGCACGCCACCAGCAAGATCTCAGAAGCCAGAGACCTGGCCCGTATTCATTCCCTCGGGTTCAGGGGAGAAGCGCTTCCGTCCATCGCCGCAGTGTCTCGCCTCACCCTGGAGACACGGGAGGCCGCAGACGAGGCTGGGACAGCGGTCAGAGTAGAGGGCGGCCGCATCGTGGGAGTCCAGGACTTCGCACGCAGGCCGGGAACCACCGTGGAAGTCCGAAGCCTCTTCTTCAATGCGCCCGCCAGGCGAAAGTTCCTGAAATCGGCGGCGGCGGAGACCCGGGCGATGAGCGAGGTGATGGCGAGCCTGGCCCTGGTCAACCCGGGTGTCTCGTTTTCCTTCAGGTCCGGGGGGAACGAGCTGCTGGACCTTCCCGCAGTGAAGGATGTCTCCGCCCGAATCGGGAGCCTCTGGGGCCCGGAGGCGGCCGGCTCCCTCCTCCAGGTCTCCGGCGAGTCCGAAGGGCATGCCCTCAAGGGCTTGATCCAACGCCCGGAGGCCGCCTCCGAAGGATTCCGTCGGGCGCACCTCTTCGTGAATGGCCGTCCCTTCAAAGACCCGGAGCTCCTCAGGGCCGCGGATCGTGGGTACCGGACTACCGTCTCCCCCGCAAAGCGCCCGTGGGTATTCCTCTTCTTTCGGGTCCAGGATGCCCTTGTGGACGTGAACGTCCATCCCGCCAAGCTGGAGGTCCGGTTCCGGAACCCGGGGCTGGTCCACGTCCTGGTGGAAGAGGCCGTGAGAAAGGCCCTGGGAGGTGCCGTAAGTGGGGCCACCCTCGATTCCCGGGTCGCGCCGCCCCGACTGGAGGTGCGGGAGAGCTCGCATGATCGAGGCCGCGGGGGCCGCCGTGCCGCACCGGAGGTGGGGACGGCTCGAGACGCCACGGAGTCGCAGATGGCGCTCTTCCTCTCGGGGCCTGCGCTCCCGGCCGCGGCGGAGGAGACCGGAGCCCTCACCGGTCGGGAAGAAACACCCCTGGGAACCGTGACGCCCAGGCCACGCCTCTGGCAGGTCCACGACACCTATGTCCTGGCAGAGACGAGGGAGGGTCTCCTGATCATCGATCAGCATTCGGCCCACGAGCGGGTCCTGTTTCAGCGTCTGATGGAGGCGTTCCAGGCCGAAGGACAGGAGAGCCAGACCCTCCTCTTCCCCCTCACTCTCCGGTTGAGCCCGGCGGAACTGAGACAGGTGGAGGAGCTGAAGGGGATCCTCTCCAGGGCGGGGTTCGAGGTGGAGGCCTTCGGCGGAGACACCGTCATCGTCCATTCCGTCCCCGACCCCCATCCCTATTTCGATGCGGAGCGGTGTTTCAGGGAGATGATCTCGGAGCTGGCGGAAGGCTCCGAGCTGGTGCGCTCGGCCAGGAACCAACACGAGAGGATCGCAATGACCTTCGCCTGCAAGGGAGCGATCAAGGCGGGCCAGCGGATGAGGGATGACGAGATGACCGAGCTGTTCGACGCTCTCTTCGCGACCGATCTACCCTTCCACGATGTCCACGGCCGCCCCACCATCGTTCGCCTGAGCACGGAGGAGCTGGCGCGGAAGTTCGGACGGCATTAGAGGGTGGCCCGGGCTATGAAATGCGGAGGCAGGAGGCGGTCTTTGGGATGAGGTCTTCCCGGGCAGTTTCGGGGACGGAAAGCCGGAACCGCGAGGGACCGTCCTTCCTGGCCCTGCTGGGTCCCACGGCATCGGGGAAGACGGCCCTCTCCCTGGCGTTGGCGAAGCGCCTGGAGGTGGAGATCATCTCCATGGACTCCAGGCAGATCTACCGGGGAATGGATGTGGGAACCGGGAAGGTCCGTCCGGAGGAACGGGCTCGGACCCCCCATCACGGCCTGGACCTCCGGGAGCCGGACGAGAGCTACTCCGCCGGTCAGTTCTCCAGGGACGCACGGCGATGGATATCCGAGATCCGAAGTCGGGGCCGCGTTCCCCTGCTTGTGGGTGGCACCGGGTTCTTCCTGAAAGCGCTTACCCACCCCATGTTCCCGGAGCCGCCCCTGGACCGGGCGCGATTGAAGGCCCTGAGGCGGTTCCTGAACGGCCTCTCCTGGCCGACCCTCCAGCGTTTCGTCTCGACACTCGACCGCCGCAGGGAAGAAGGGGCCGCGGAAGGGGGCCGGCAAAGGGCCACACGGAGCGTGGAGATAGCCCTGATGACGGGGCGCCCCCTCTCCTGGTGGCAGGATCAGGCGGTGGCCACGGAAGTGCCCCTCCGTGGAGTGGTGGTGGTGCTGGATCTCCCCCGAGAGCTCCTCTACCAGCGTATCAACCGGCGTGTGGAGGCAATGCTGCAGGAAGGATTGGTGGAGGAGGTCGCCGGACTCCTTGCCTCCGGGTTCGGACCCGAGGATCCCGGAATGACCGGAGCGGGGTATCGGGAGGTTGCCGAATATCTCGGGGGTAAGCTCTCCCTGGAGGAGACCGCGGAACGGATCCGCCAGGCCCACCGGCGGTATGCCCGTCGCCAGATGACCTGGAACCGGCACCAGCTCCCCCCGGGGGCGGTGTTCCTGGATGGCACGCTTTCCGAAAGCGATCTCGTGGACCGGGTCCTTCGGGTCTGGAGCGAGAGTGCGGGGCGCGGGACGGGGCACGGTAGATTCTCGGAGTCGGCGACGGAGAAGCGGATGGAGGACGGACGTCCATGAGTGTCTGGGAAGCGTTGGTGCTGGGGTTCATCCAGGGAGCCACGGAGTTCCTGCCCGTCTCCAGCTCGGGGCATCTCGTCATGGGACAGGCTCTCATGAACGTCCGGGTCCCGGGTGTGGTCTTCGAGGTGGCCGTTCACGTGGCCACCCTTGTCTCGGTCCTCCTCTTCTACCGGAAGAGGGTCTCGGGGTTGATCCGGGGAGCCGTGAAGGGAAGGAAGGATGCCTGGAGGTACGTGCTCCTTCTCTGCCTGGCCACCCTTCCGGCGGCCTGCGTCGGCCTGGGTGCAGGGGATTTCATCGAGGGGCTCTTCGACGCCCCCCGGGTGGCAGGCATCGGTCTTCTGGTGACCGGCACCTTCCTGTGGACCGCCCGGTGGGCATTGGGGCGGAATCCTGGCACGGGGCCGGGAATCCGGACGGCGCTTCTCATGGGGCTGGCCCAGGCTTTTTCTATCGTGCCAGGGGTCTCCCGGTCCGGTGCCACGGTGGTGACGGGGCTCTGGCTCGGAGTGGAGGCGGAAGAGGCTGCGGCGTTTTCCTTCCTCATGGCGGTTCCGGCCATCCTCGGCGCGGCGGTCCTCGAGCTCCCGGAGCTGGCAGAGGCCGGTTCCGGCCTCGCGGGTGGGGCCCTGGGTGTGGGAGTCGTCGCGGCGGCCTTGACCGGGATTCTGGCAATCTGGACTTTCGTGGCCATGCTCCGACGGAAGTCCTTTCATCGCTTCGGCCCGTACTGCTGGGTGGTGGGGGGTGCCTTTTTGATCTACCTGGCCATGAGAGGTTGACCGAGAATGCTCCAAACCGAGGCTCTGGAACGCCTCATGGACCTGGCTCTGGAGGAGGATGTCGGGCCGGG
>JASFRP010000045.1:0-10651 GCA_050114895.1 Gemmatimonadota bacterium | reverse complement strand
TCGAACAGAATGTCGGTCCCTTCGTCGGAGGTGACGAAGGTCAGGTCGCTGCTCTCATTGTCCCAGCCACAGCAGGCCCCGTCCTCTACGGTGTGCACCACAACGGTGCCGGCCCCGTCGGCGTCCAATACACGTTCCAGGGTTCGCGGGAGCTCCTGCACCTGCCATCCCTCTTCCTGCCTCCTGAAGAGGTAGGTCGCCAGATAGGTGGAGCCCAGTTGCCCCGGGATCCACTGGGTGACGAAGAAGAAATCGAGGACGCCGCCGGGTGGAGCCCAGAACTCCCCTTCGGGGCAGGTCTCCTCACACACACCCGTCCCGCATTCACACGGCGGGAAGGGAATCTCCCCGATGAGATCTCTTGGTTCCCCTGCCGGTCCAGCTCGCCAGGCCCGGAAGGTGCTCGTCACCGAGAGCTGGATCCCGTAGCCCTCTCGTTCCAGTCTCCGAAACTCGTTTCCAAGCCAATAGAGCTCTGCTCCCTGGGCCGAGAGGATGCATCGGGGAGCCGTCTCGAGGACCGATACGTTCTCCCCCTCGGGGGTCTCCGTCCGGGTCCAGCCCCGTCTCAACAGCTCGGCCTCTTTTCCATTCCACAGCCAGACCCGGGCTGTGGTCGAGCCGGGACCGGGGTATGCGATCCGGGACGGATCCGGGTCGAAGAGGATCCGGCCCCCGGTGCTGACGGAGAGCCACTCCGGGTGATCCAGAGCCTCCGGAGGCACCTGGACGGTGTCCTGGGGCGAAAACGTGCTGGGGTCGTACTCGACAATCTCATCCGGTGCCGCCAGCACCCACAGTCGCGTCGGGGCCTGGCCGGAGGCCGGGCCTGGGAGGCCGAAGAGGAGGAGGGCCAGGGGAACCAGGGGGCCAGCAGCGGTCTTTCCTGTCATCCGGGGTGCCTCCAGGGGGTTGTCAGTCGAAGAGAGCTTCAGGGCCACTCGATCTGCCGCCGGGTGGAGCTTCCGGATGTCACCCTTGGCAATCATGATGATAGTACCCGGTGGACGGAGGAAGCTCCTTAGGGCCTCTGGACGACGCATGCCTTCCCCCACCCGATCACTCCGTTTTCGCCCTGTCCTGCCCCGTTGAAACTTTCTTCCCCATGTCAGCGTCCTATTTATAAGTAAATCGCTTATGTTCTCCACGAGGCCCGTTTCATGTCCCCAGATACGACCCGGACTATCGACCCGCGAAGCCACCTTCCTCTCAACCCGAAGGACTTCCAGCTCCTGACCCTCCTCTTCGATACGCCCATGCACGGATACGGAATCGTGAAGGAGTCCACCGACGGGAGAGGCCGGAGCGTTCTGGACCTGGGCACGCTCTACCGGATCGTCGGACGCATGATGGAGAAAGGGCTCTTGGAAGACGTGACCGCGGACCAGGACGATCCCAAGAAGCAGCGACGGTATTACATGGCGACGGAGCTGGGTCGGCGCGTGGCCCGGGCGGAGGCCGCACGGCTTCGGGAGCTTCTCGAGTCCGAGCGGGGTCGGCTCCTGTGGGAAAAGCCATGAAGACCCGCCCGCATCGCGCCATCGATCCCGGCGCCCTCTGGATCCGCGCCCTCCTCCGTCTCTTCCCGCGGCAGACGAGGAGGGACTACGGGGAGGCCCTTCTCACCGCCTATCTCGACCAGCGGGAGGATCTGCGGCAGAGCCATTCCCCAGCCACCGCGCCGTGGGTCCTGGCTGCCACCACCCTTCGCACCGGCTGGCAGGTCGCCCGCGCCGGCGTCGCGGAGCGTTGGTCGCAGAGGAACCACCGCAGACGAGTCACCAAGAGAGAGGACGGAAAGGAAGCTATGCTGGCCACCCTCATCGCCGACGTGCGTTACGCCCTCAGGGGCCACCGGAAGCGGCCGGGGCTCGCCGTCCTGGCCATCATCACCCTGGCCCTCGGCGTCGGTTCCAGCACGGCGATCTTCAGCGTCGTGAACGGAGTCCTCCTGCGCCCCCTCCCCTTTCCCCAGGCCGGGGAGCTGGTCTCCATCCAGGTGAACAGCGGTATGGGCTCCTCGGAGGGCTTCTATGGGCTGTCCGAGCCGGAGTACCTGGACTTCGAGGGCCAGGTCTCCTCCTTCTCGGAGGTGGCGGTCATCGAAGGACGGGAGGTCACCATGGGGGACTCCGCGTCCACACGGCGCATCCGAATCCTCCAGAGCACCGCCAGCCTCTTTCCTCTCCTCCGCGTCGACCCGCTCCTGGGACGCGCGTTCACCCGTGATGAGGACGTCCCCGGCGCCCCCAGGCTCGCGGTCCTGAGCTACGGGATGTGGCAGACGGAGTTCGGGGGGGACCGAAACATCCTGGGCCGCTCCATCACCATCGCCGATGCTCCCGTCACGGTCATCGGGGTGATGCCGGCGGAGTTCGAGTTCCCGGCTCCGGAATACGACGCCTACACCCAGCTCCAGCTCGACCGCGAAGACCCCTGGGAGCGGAACAACCACTACCTGGGTGCCGTCGCCCGGCTGAGCCCCGGAACGACGCTGGACGAGGCCAGGGCCGAGGTGGAGGTCATGGCGGCTCGGGCCACCGAGGACTATCCGGTCTACTATCCCAACACGGGTCTGAGGGTGCAGCTTCAGGGCTACCAGGAGTCCATCGTGGGAGGAGTGAAGACGGCGCTCTACGTGCTCCTGGCCGCCGTGGGATTCGTTCTCCTGACGGTATGCGTGAACGTGGCCAACCTCCTCCTGGCCAGGGGCGAGGTGCGGAAGCGTGAGCTCGCCATTCGGGGCGCCATCGGCGCCTCGAACCGGCGGATCGCACGGCAGCTCTTCACCGAAAGCCTCTTCCTTGCGGTTCTTGGGGGCTTCGCGGGCATGATCGTCGCCGTGGTGGGTGTACGGGCGCTCCTGGCCATGGCTCCGGCCTCCGTTCCCCGCCTGGACGAGATCGGGATCGACTTCATCGTTCTCGGGTTCTCTCTCCTGGCCACGGTGGCCACGGGGCTCCTCTTCGGCGTGATGCCCGCCCTCCAGGCCGGCAGGCAAGACGTCCAGGAAGCCCTGAAGGAGGGTGGAGGGGAGAGGGGCTCCACCGCGTCACGGCAGCCGCTGCGGCGAACGCTGGTGGCGGCGCAGGTGATGCTCGCCGTGGTCCTGGTCACCGGATCCGGCCTGATGCTCCGGAGCGTGGCGAATCTCTACGCCGTGGATATGGGGTTCGAGACGGAGGACATCCTCACTCTTCGCCTCACGCCCCGCTCCGCGGTGTACGACACGCCGGAGAAGACGGTGGCGTTCTGGGAGGAGCTCCTGGCCCGGGCCAACTCCCTGCCGGGGGTGAGGGCGGCAGCCGCCACCTACTCTCTCCCCATGACCGGGAGATCCAATAGCTGGTCCATCCTCATCGAGGGCCATCCCGCGGCGAACATCGGCGAAGCCCCGGCGGAGCTCATCCAACAGGTCACCCCCGGGTACCTGGAAGCCCTGGGCCTGACGCTGGTGGAGGGCCGCTGGTTCACCCACCAGGACGACGCCTCCTCGCCCCCGGTGGTGGTGGTGAGCGAGGCCATGGCCCGGAAGCATTGGGCCGGCGAGGACCCCATCGGGAAGCGGATGAAGGTCTTCTCCCCCGGTTGGCCCTGGCTGGAGGTGGTGGGGGTGGTGAAGGACGTCCGGCACCGGGGCCCGGGACAGGAGCCGCGGCCCCGCTGGTACGTTCCCCACGCGCAGGCGTACCATTCGGCGTACACCTCCCCTCTGCCCATGGCCGTCGCGGTCCGGGCCGAGGCCGATCCCACTTCCCTCGTAGGGCCCATGAGAGCCCTCATCGAGGAGCTGGACCCCTCGATTCCCATATCGGAGATCCGCACCATGGACCAGATCCTGGCCGGATCCATGGGAAACGAGCGCTTCGTCATGACCCTCCTCACCGTGTTCGGGCTCCTGGCCCTCTTCCTGGCCGCGGTGGGCGTATACGGGGTGGTTTCCTACACCGTGTCCCGGCGCACCCACGAGATCGGGCTTCGCATGGCCCTCGGCGCCAGGGGCCAGGAGGTCCTGGGCAAGGTCATGAGGGAGGGGCTGGGCCTGGCCGTGCTGGGAATCGGATTGGGCCTGGCGGCGAGCCTCCTCTTCGGGAAGGTGTTCGAGTCCCTGGTCTTCGGGATCGAGCCCACCGATCCCCTCACCTACCTCTCGGTGGCGGGAGTGCTCCTCGTTTCCGTGGCCCTGGCCTCCCTCCTCCCCGCCAGGAGAGCCAGCCGCATCAGTCCGGTGAGGGCTTTGAGGGAGGAGTGAGGCCGGGCCGATCATACTGCCGAGCGAAGGAGCTCCAGGAGGGAAGGGAGGTCGAGGGACGCCCTGCGCTCATCTCCCGCTGGACGTCGGGTCTGGGACACCGATCCAACTCCAGGTCCAGAAGCAGATGGTCGGCCTCCTGCTCCAGGTCGAAGTTGCTTCCCCCCAGAGGACGGGCTAGCGTGGTCTTCCCGCAAAGGCGCGGGCCGATGAGGGCGACGGGCGGGTAGACGGCGAGACGGTCTTCAATGAGATGTCGAGTGCGGCGAGGAATCATGATCTGCAAATTAGAAACTGATTTCTATTTTGCAGGGTGTCTAACGACCACGTGCGACGAGTTGCGGCTATAGCGCTGCACGTCCACCGCGTGAGTCAGAAGGCCCATCGCCACCGACCGCCTCCAGCCGCGTATCCAGCGTCACCAACTCCACCCCCAGCTCCCGAGCCAGCCAGAGGTAGGCAGCATCGTAGGGGGTGAGGCCCGTGCTCCGCGCCACGTCCACCAGGCCCTCCGGGGGAACCTGGACCTCCTGCACCCCCAGGCCAGGGAGGAGGCCCAGGGCCTTACGAAGCTTCCTCTCCTTCCCCGGTTCCTCCCTCGCCTTTCGCAGACAGACGCTGGCTACCTCGTACCGGAGGAGCGTGGGAGCAAAGAGAGCCCGGCCGTCCAGGCGCTGCACCACCTCGGGGCCGGAAGGCTCGCCAAAGAGGAGGGCCGCCAGAGCGGAGGCGTGCACCACTGCGCCGTTAGCGGGCATCACGATCCCGGCGGATGATCTCCGCAGCGCTGGCCTTGGTCTCAAGCCCCCAGGTCCGGATCCGCTCCAGCGCCTCTGAGGGGGTCAGTGGGTCCGGACCGTCCACGGCCTCCTGCAGGATGGCCATGAGCTCACCCTGGAGGGAACGGTGCGCCCTCGCGGCTCGATCTCGGAGCCGCTGGGCCAGGGCTTCAGGCACGTTCTTAATGGACAGGTTCACAGGCATGGAGATCTCGGGGTGGGGGAAGATCCATTTTGGATCTAATATGGATCTATCCCTTACTTGTGGAAAGTCCCGAGAACGATGGGCGTGGATCCAGGGCGGAGCCATGGCAGTCTGCGCCGACGCTGGTCTGGTTGGATCGATACCTGGGATCGGTGAACCGCTGAGGCGTCCTTGAAAAGGAGGATCCTACTCCTCCTTCGGCGGCTCCTCGTCAGCCCCTGGGTGGGTCAGGAGCCGTGGAATCCGCTCGGCGAGCCCTTCCATCTGAGCCGCCCGCTCGCTTGACCATCTGCCAAGCATCAACCGGGTGTGCCCGAGGGTGCCCAAACCGGCCACCCCGAAGACGGCCCACATGATGCTCTGGGAGGCCGTGGCCTCCCCCAGGAGCGTCAGGGTCAGGAGAATCCCTGCCACGAGGGTGAAGAAGGCCCCCACCGCCAGTCGCGGAACGAGATCTCCCTTCAAGGTCCTCATGCGTACCCGGTAAGCATCCCCATGAGGCTCCACGTGGACCTGGAGGTTTCCATTGGTCCACGATCGGAGCGAACCCTCGGCCCTGATCCTCCCCACGGCGCCGAAGGTTTCCCGGAGGTCCACCACCAGCCGAGTCCACTCGTCGTCGTCCAGAGCCCGGGCGATGGGGACCAGGCGGGAGACGGAGCGGGAAGCACCCAGGAAGGTGGGTTGGGGAGGTGCGAGTGGCCGAAGACCTACGGTCCGCGCAGCCTCCGCGATGCGGGCCGGCTCGATCCCCACCTCTGCACCGATCTCCTGCAACTGAGCCAGGGTGAGGCCGGCTTCCGATTCGGGTGAGGCCGGGAGGGCAGTCGCCCGGGTCTCCGTGGCCCGCTCCAGGATCTCGGCCACCTCCTGGTCGGAGTAACGCCGCTGGTCTCTCATGGGTAAGGCAGAACCCGGAACCTGTGGGGAGGTTCCTGCCGGGGATCGTCCCGGTTGTGATCCCAGAACACCGTGTCGCGGTCCGCCCCTATAACCCGAGCCAGTAGTTCACCTTGATCATGAACCGGTCGTCTGAGGGGGCGTCCCAGAGGGCGCCGAGGTCCCTCTCCAGGTCGAAATCCCCCACCGCCACGCTCCCCGCCTGGCGCCGCTGCCAAACCAGAAAAATGGTGGATCCCGGATGGTACTCCCACCGCAGCACCGCGTTGCCCACCAGGGAGCGGACATTGAAGTCCCGGTCCTTGAAGGCGTAGTCCGTCACGCCGTCCCCGTCGAAGTCCAGGTGCTGGACCAGATCTCCCTCCTCATCGACCCCGGAACAGATCTGCCCGCCCAGGCACGTGCGGGCGCCACCGTCCGTGGAGTGGAGCTGGCCCGCCTGGAAGTGATGGAAGTCGTAGCTCCTGGGGGCTGAGAGCTGCTTGTAGTCCACGTAGTCCCCGGAGGAGATCAGAGGCTGGGCGTAGAGCTGGAAGGAGAGGGTGGGGGAGAAGGTCCAGTCGATGCGGGTCTCCATGGAGAGGGTCCGGCGCTCCAGCTCCCCGAAGACGTACCTGCGTCCGTACGTCGGCTCGTAGGAGAGGCTGGAGGTGGAGAGGACATACTGGTCCATGACCGTCTGCATGCTAAAGCGGGGCGAGGCGGAAAGGTCCAGCTGGGGCGACGGCTTGAACGTGATTCCGGCATCGAGGCTCAGCTCGTCTCCCGAATCCCGGAATCCCCTTCGGGTGCTGAATCCCCCTTTGACGGACACCTTCTTGCGGGTGTCGGTGTCCAATCCCCCCCTCAGCGTGACACTCCCCGGGTTGAGCATCACCGGCCCGCCCCGGGTGAGGCCGAAGTCGAAGTGGTCCGGGCTGTAGGTGACGGTGAAGTCCCCGTTCCACTCGTTGATGAAGGTGGTTCGGGCGGTGAGGTTCGTGGTCCCCGAGAGACGAGCGTCCTCCCAGGAGCTCCAGGAGCCCGGGTGGTCCAGCGCCTCGTGGCTCCAGCTCCCGGCGATCCAGAAGCTGAGATTGTAGCTCTTGTACCAACTCCCAGGGCGAATCTCCCGGTAGCCCAGGCTCGCGCCGGCCTCCAGGTTCTCCGCGGACCGACTGTACCCCAGGTCGTTGACCTCCAGACCGTCCGTGGTTTGCCCCAGCCACCCGCTCCCCGTCCAGTGAAGCCCGTTTTGCCGCATGAGATGGAGCCGCCATTGGAGGCCTGAGAGGGAGGTCGCCGTGGAGTCCACACTGTGCCGGGTGGCGTCGGGGCGCTGGAAGTAGTGGTTGCTGGAGCGCTGGATCCGGATCAGGGCCAGAGAATCGCCCCGAACGTGACTCCCTGCGAGGAAGCCCGAAAGCGACCAGTCCCGATCGTTCCACTGGTGCTCGAAGCGGATCCCCGTGCTGAAGGCCGAGGTGGGTAGGAAATCGAAGGTCCCGTCCACTGGGAGGTTCCGAGTCATGCCGGTGAAGATCCCGCCCACCTGGGAGGCACCATCGTTGAAGTCCTGCTGGAGCTTCACCACACCGAACTCGGAGCGAGGCTCCACCAGGAAACTCTGGTACCGGCCGTCCTCGCCGTAGTACGCCCGCCCACTCTCCCCATCGGTGATGGCCGCCAGGACTCCCATGGAGAGCCCCGAGGAGGTTCGCCCGGTTACCTTCGCGGCCCCCAGGATGGTCGCGTCCAGAGGCGTATCCGAGTAGTCGGCGTCCCCGGGGGCGCTCCCCTGGGGCGCCCGGCCGACGCGCCGGGAGTAGAAGAGCTCGTCCCCCCTTCCGGTGAGGCCCAGGCCGAAGTCGAAGACCTGGGCGTCTTCCACGAAGAAGGGCCTCCGCTCCTCGAATCGGGTCTCGAAGTCCGAGAGGTTGATGACGGCGGGATCGGCCTCGACCTGTCCGAAATCCGGGTTGATGGTGGCGTCCAGGGTGAAGGCGGGGCCCAGTCCGAAGCGGAGGTCCGTCCCGTAGCGGGCAGTGGCGTCCGATCCGTCGAAGAAGGGGTTCCCCCTATCCGCCGGTCCCGTGTGAAGGCTCGTGACCAGGTAGGGTCTGGCCTCCATCCGCCGGGTCTCTTGCGTGATGCGAACCCCCTCCAGAGTCCCGAACTGGCTCACGAACCCCTCCCGGGTCCGGGAGCGCAGGGAGAAGTAGCTGGTCTCGTTGGAGACCATGCGCTTGCGTCCGAAGTTGATGCCCCAGGTCTGGGGCTCCTCCGAGGACTCGTAGCGGATCTGGGAGAGGGGGATGCGGATCTCCGCCGTCCACCCCAGCTCGTCCTGATGGACCTCTGATTCCCACACCGCGTCCCAGGCGCGGTCGAGACGTGCGTCGCCGTAGTAGTAGCGGTCCACCTGGACGTTGGACGCGGTCACCCGGAAATAGTATCCGGTGCGGCGGTCCAGGTTCGGGTCCAGGGAGATGGAGACGTAGTCGTAGACGCCTTCCTCGTCCCTCCGGACCAGGCGTTTGACGATGTTGGCCGTGTCCGACTCGAACATGCGGGCGCCCACCCAGAGGGCTCCATCACCGATGAGGATGCGGACCTCCGTCTCCTCCTCGGCGGGCACGCCCTCCACCGGGCTCCCCTGGATGAATCCCGTGGCCACCGGCGCGCTGGCCCAGACCTCTTCGTCCAACCGCCCGTCCAGGGTGATCTCCCCCGTGAGCTCGGTCGCCTGGAGCGCGGGGCGGACGAGTGGTACACGGGCATCGCCGGGCCCGGCCTCGCCGCCGGCCTCCTGGCCGTGGAGCGTGGAAGGAGAATCCCAGAAGATAGGCGTGGCCAGTGTCCACAGGAGTGCGGCCACTGCCAACGCCAGAGTACCTGGTCCCCTGCTCGGTCTATGGATCCCGCCTGCTCTCATTCCATTCTCCGGAGGCCGGTCACGCCATCCCCCTATTCAGCCCGAAGAGTATATGGACCGCTTGCCACAGGCGACCCTCATCGTGGCCCTTTCGTTGACCCTCGCCCCGGGTTGTCTGTTGTGCGTCGGCGACGACCCCCCTGGGATCGAAGAGGTTGGCGACCCCCTCCGTTGCACCACCGATCCGGGTTTGGGGAACACCGGTGTCCAATCTGGTAGAGTGGCGGAGCTCCGTGCTATTCTGGTGTGCACCTTCGACTGCTGGTCCGACCGACGATGCACCGCGGCGATGCCGACCCACTCGCAGCGGTCTCCCAGAACCGGGGGGTGACCAGGATGTCCCAGACGATTCTCGGCGTGGACCCCCTCTGGGTCGCCACGGGCATTCTCGTGGCTACCTACCTGGCCATCATGCTGGACAGGGTGAACCGGGCCGTGGTGGCGGTCCTGGGTGCCTGCCTGGCCATTCTTCTGGGGCTCATGACGCAGGAAGAGGCCATCGCGGGCGTGGACTTCAACACCCTCATGCTCCTGGCCGGCATGATGCTCATCGTGGGGATCACCCGGCGTACCGGTCTCTTCGAGTACGTGGCCATCTGGGCGGCAAAACGGGTGCGGGCACACCCCTCTGGCGTCCTGGCCCTCATGGCTCTGGTCACCGCCGTCTTCTCCATGCTCCTGGACAACGTCACCACCGTTCTCCTGACGGTTCCCGTGACCTTGGCCGTCACGAAGCAGTTGAAGGTAGACCCCTATCCCTTCCTCCTGACTCAGGTGTTGGCTTCCAACACCGGGGGCGCCGCCACGCTCATCGGGGATCCCCCCAACATCATGATCGGGTCCCAGGTGGGTCTGGGGTTCGATCAGTTCTTGCTTCACATGGCCCCGGCCGTGGTGCTGGTCATCCTCGCTCAGGCCGGGATCGGCCATTTCGTGTGGGCGCGCCCGCTGAGGGCGGCAGCGGAGGACAGGGCACGGGTCATGGCCATGGACGAAAGAGCCGAAATCAAAGACCCGCGTCTCCTCGTTCGGTCCCTGGTGGTGCTGGCCGGGGTGGTCGTGGCCTTTCTTTCGGCTCGGCGCATCGGCCTCGAACCCGGCACCATCGCCATGACCGGAGCGGCGCTTCTCCTCCTGATGGAATGCTGGGGCCGGACCCCGGAGGACCAGACGCACCACGTCCACTCCAGCCTCAGCGAGCTGGAATGGGTCACCCTCCTCTTCTTCGCCGGTCTCTTCGTCATCGTGACGGGGGCGGAGCAGGCCGGGCTCCTGGACCGTCTGGGGCGGTGGCTCGTGGATGCGACGGGGGGAGACCTCACCACCACGGTCCTGGCCGTCCTATGGGCTTCGGCGGTGCTGTCCGCCATCGTGGACAACATCCCGTTCGTCGCCACCATGATTCCTCTGGTCCAGGGGCTCGCGCCGGACTTCGGAGGTGAGGCGGGCCTCCTTCCCCTCTGGGTGGCCCTCTCTCTGGGCGCGTGTATCGGGGGAAACGGCACCCTCATCGGCGCCAGCGCGAACATCACCGTGGCCGGCATCGCCGAACGCCACGGCGTCAAGTTTTCATTCGCCCGGTACACCCGGTCCGCAGCGGG